>JADNEJ010000320.1 GCA_016292295.1 Candidatus Thiodictyon intracellulare | reverse complement strand
CAACCGACTCAAGACCGGGGCTGGCCGGGCCGCCTCTGTGCTGCGCAAACAGACCGTCGAGCCGGTGTTCGGGATCATCAAATCGGTGATAGGCTTTCGCCAGTCGCTAAGTCCGACAGGCTGCTAGCCGTCGCCGGGTTCCTCCCAGAAGTGCACCGGGTCCAGGGCCTGCCAGCGGTTGGCGATGGTGCAGAAGAGGCGGGCGGTCTGTTCCGCGTCGTAGATCGCCGCGTGCGCCTCACTATTCTGCCAACCGAGCCCGGCCGCCTGGGCGGCCTTGGCCAGGACTGTCTGGCCGAACATCAACCCGGCCAGGCTTACCGTGTCGAAGACGCTGAAGGCGTGGAACGGATTGCGCTTGAAGCCGGTACGCTCCACCGCCGCCGCCAGGAAACCCAGGTCGAAGTGGGCATTGTGCCCCACCAGGATGGCGCGATTGCAGCCCGTGGACTTCACGGCCCGGCGGATGGGGGTGAGGATGCGGGCCAGGGCCTCGTGCTCCGCTACCGCGTCGCGGAACGGGTGGTCGGGATCGATGCCGTTGAAGGCCAGGGCCCGGGGATCGATCTCGGCACCTACGAACGGCAGGACGTGGGCCGCGATCGGCGCGGCCGGCTCCAGGGTCCCGTCCGGGCGCATGCGGATGATCACCGCGGCGATCTCCAGCAGGGCGTGGCGCTGGGCATCGAAGCCCGCGGTCTCCACGTCCACAACCACGGGCAGAAAGCCGCGAAAGCGGCGGGCGATCCCTTCGACAATCGGTTGCTCTTCGTTCATCGCGACAGCATACGGGGGCGGCGCCCAGTTGCCAAACCGGGGCGAGCCCGGCGAGGCTTCGTGCGCTGCCCCGCTCGCCGGCCCGGCTGCGGGCGGTGAGCACACACAACCGTCAAGGCGCTGCGGGCACAAAGAACTACAATAGCGTCTTGACCTGGCGAGGGTGAGCGCGCCGAGCGGCCACACAGGCCCAATCAGGCTCTAACATACTAAGCCTTTTTAATACTTTGCGGCCTGACTGGCTATTTTTTTTCAACGAGCCGCGCCCGACCGGGCGTTGGGGGATCTACGCAAATGCGCGATTGGAAGACCGGAGCAGGGACCCGCCGGGTGGCTGGGTCGGCGCTGGCGGCACTGCTGGCCGCTGGCTGTGCCTCCCAACCCCATCGAGTCGCTGACCCACGTGACCCGCTGGAGCCTTACAACCGGGCGGTGTACCGTTTCAACAGCGACTTCGATAAGGCATTTATGCAGCCGCTGGCTAAGGGCTATAAGGCGATCACCCCGGAGGCGGTCGATCGCGGCATCACCAACTTTTTCGACAACATCGACGACGTAACCTCGCTCGTCAACAATATCCTGCAGTTCAAGATGTCAAGGGCTGCCAACGATATCGGGCGGCTCATCGTCAATTCCACGCTTGGTGTCCTAGGCTTCCTGGACGTGGCCACCAATCTCGGGCTGCCGAGTTACAAGGAGGACTTCGGCCAGACCCTGGGCTACTGGGGTCTCCCAACCGGCGCCTACTTCATACTGCCGATCTTCGGACCCAACGACTTGCGCGACACTCTCGGCTTCGCCGGGGATCTGGTAACCGACCCCTTCTTCAACATCCAGACGGGCAAGATCCATTGGGGTTTAGGGGCACTGCGGATGGTGGACTTCCGTGCGGACCACTTGGGGGCGAGTGAGGTCCTGGAGGATGCCGCTCCGGACCCCTACGTGTTCCTGCGCGACGCCTATCTGCAACGACGCCAAAATCTCGTCTACGACGGCAATCCACCGGAGGCCGAGGATCAGGGAGGCATCTGGGCCGACGTTGAGTTCCGCGGCGGGGCCAAGCCGGCACTCGGCCAGCGGGCAGGGTCCAGACCCCCGGCGTCCAAGTCGGCAGAGACACCGCTGGATTCGCACGGGGACTAGTACCTCGCGATGGTATCGCTAGGACCACTTCCTGCTAGGCCGCCAGCGGCTTGCCCTGGTATGTCCAGCGGAAAGTCTTGGCCATTGTCTCATTGAAGTAGTCGATGAATTTGTTGATCTTATCGCATAGATTTTCTACCGAAAGAAAATTTTCTTGTCGAACAACTTTGCGGGCCAAGATCGAGAACAAAATTTCAACCTAATTCAACCATGAACAGTGTTTAGGCGTGAAATGAAAGACGACGCGATGCGTGGGATCGCAAAGAAACGCTTGGCGCGTCGCCATGGACTCGAGAATTCCACATTTGCCTTTGACGCCGAGGTCACCGTTAAAGCCGATGGCATCCGCGACTCAACGCACGACGGATTCTGAGGAATGGGTATTGAGATTGTCCATGACGAGGTGCAATTGCGACTCCGCCGGACACGCAGCAAAAATGAGGGATAGGAAACGCGCGAGATCGTCTTCGGTTCGCGTCTGGCCGAGTTGCCGAGCCACCTTGCCGGCCGCGACGTTAAACCCGGCAATCAAGGTATGGGTGCCGTGGCGCTTATACTCGAACTCGCGGCGCTCGACCCGTCCCGAGGTCATTGGCTGCGTCGGCGCTATACACTGGCCTTGATCATAATTCCGCCCACCTTGTTCAGTCCCGGCGTCGCCGCTCCCTTGCAGAACGTGCTCTTGCGCGCGCAAACCCACATGGGCCAGCCGGCCTTGAGCGGATTTGTGATCAAGGCCCTATGCGCTCAAGTGCCTGTATTCCGCTCATTTCGTCAACCGAGATCGTCTGAACTCCCGCTGCCGCCTGCTCCGGGGCCAGACGGTACGTCTCGCAGATGTCGTGGAGTTTCTCCGCGAACTGGGGATCTGGTTTGGCGTTCAGCCAGCCGCGACTGCGATGCGGTTTGATGTCCGCTGATTTTAAAAAAGCGCCCGATAGAGCGCGACGAGATGCTCGGGACAATCCCCCGTTCCATCGCCTTATCGGCGACTTCCCCTTGTGTCCAATGGGTGATGGCTCGCCTACTCTCGCGCGGGTCTTCGCAGTCCAGGGCCACCACCGCGCAGATCTGCTCGGCCGTGAAAATCGCTGGCGTACCGGGCCGCGGGGCATCCGACAACCGCTCCATGACGCTGGCGTCGGAGTACTCCGTCCACCGCCGCCGCCAAGCTTGGACGGTAGATCGGCCGATACCGAGTTCGTCGGCCGTCGCCCGCACGCCGACGTCTCGACTCGCCAACAAGATAATCCGTGCGCGCATCGCAAGTTGCTGCGGACAGGTCGGTTGTCGTTCAAGCGTCTTCAGTTGTCGACGCTCACGATCGGTTACAGGGACAGGGGCAGCACGCAGTAAGGACATCGCAGAAAATCAGTACAATTCTTAAAAAATAATAGCTTACAACATATTCAAAGAAATAGCATTATGATTTCAATCGTGTGGTACTAGCCTGGCCTTCACATTCGCATCCGGAACTTAGCCCATGCACGAAGATATCTCGCTCGAAGCCGTCGCGTTCAACCTGAAGCTCTTGGGTAAGACGCCCACGAATGTCCTGGTCAGCGCCGGCAAACCTTCAGACAAGCAGGCAATGTTACCGGGCCTGCGCCGTTTGAAAGAGGCCAACGTTCAGCTCTATGCCACGCCCGGCACCAGTCGCTTCCTGGTTAGCAACGGCATTGCGAATATCCTGCTCCATAAGATCAACGATTCCCACTTGCCCAATATTCGGTCATTTTTGGAAACCAACCGGTTCGACATGGTCGTGAACGTCCTGACCGGCAACAACGACTACGACGAGGCGTCTGACTGCAACCTGATCCGCTCTCTGTCTATTGAGGCGGGCATCCCGATCTACACCGACGCCGAAGTGGCAATGATCGCCATCCGGGAGATGCTGCGCAAGCACCAGGCGGGCCAGTATCGCTATAAGCTGTCCGACCCGACCGAACCCTGGAATCTGAAGCGCGATTTTCTGCGGCGCGTCGCCGCCAAGGGGGGCTTCGCCTGTCACCACGCCCATTTCGACAAGGCCTACCTGATCTCCACCGAGAATCTGAAGCTCGGACAGGTGGACATGCAGGCGAAATGGAAGCTGTACAAATACCTTAAGGAAAACTATACTCCGGAGGACCTCCTCGAACGCATGGAGCGCGCGGTCAGGAAGATGATTTCGCAAGGCGTGACCTACTGCCGCACCTTTGTAGACGCCGACACCACCGTCGGCCAGATGCCGATCGACGCGGCACTGCTGCTGAAGGAGCGCTTCCGCGATCAGATCCGCCTGGAGATTGCGGTGCAGCCGCTCCAAGGGGTGCTGGAACCAGACTCGCAAGGCGAGTTCGTGCGCGCCTGCGAAAAGGCCGACGTGATCGGCGGCCTGCCGTCCAAGGATCGCCCCCAGCCCGAGAAACACCTGGACTTCATCTTCAGCTTGGCCCGTGATCTCAATAAGCCGGTCGACGTGCACGTGGACCAGGAGAACAACCCCGACGAGGTCGAAACCGAGTTGCTGGCATTGAAGACCATGGAATTCGGCCTCCACGGCCGTGTCCGGGCCGTGCACAGCATCTCACTAGCGGCGCATGATGAGCGTTACCAGCGCCGGGTCATCGCCATGTGTCGCGAGGCCAAGGTGGCGTTCATTGTCTGCCCTTCCGCCGCCTTGAGCATGCGCCAACTGTCCTATCGGACCGCCCCGATACACAACTCCATAGCGCCCGTAACGGCGCTGCTGCACCAGGGTGTCAGGGTCGTGATGGGCGTCGACAACATCTATGATCTCTTCATGCCGCTGGTCGATGGGGATATGTGGGTAGAATGCCGCCTGCTCATGGAGGCGGCCCGCTACTACGACATCGACGTGGTTTCCTCGATTGCCACTGACAAGTCCGGATTTGCAGTGCCGCCAAGCGCCCCGATGGCTTAAACTCACGGCGGCCAGTCGGACGCGGGCGCGGGCGCCGGGTGGTCGTGGCCCTGCGCAGATCCCCCACGGCCGACTGCTTCCCCGCGTTCGTCCTTCAGACCCTGATCGGCTCCACTCTCTTTGCCCAAGCGAGGATTACTCCGCCATGACCAAGACCCACGATGGTGCGGCGCGCACCGCCCACCCCCGGCTCCTGAACTGGGTCGACGAGATGGCCAAACTCTGCGAGCCGGACCGCATCTACTGGTGCGACGGCTCCCAAGCCGAGTACGACCGACTCTGCGAGGAGATGGTGGCGAGCAGCACCTTCGTACGTCTCAACGCGCAGAAGCGCCCCAACAGCTTCCTGGCGCGCTCCCACCCGAGCGACGTGGCGCGGGTGGAGGAGCGGACCTTCATCTGCTCCCGGCGCGAGGAGGAGGCCGGCCCGACCAACAACTGGAAGGACCCGGGGGAGATGAAGGAGATCCTGACCGAGGCCTTCCGGGGCTCGATGCACGGGCGCACCCTCTACGTCATCCCCTTCAGCATGGGGCCGATTGGCTCACACATTGCCCACATCGGAGTCCAGCTCACCGACTCGCCCTATGTCGTGACCAACCAGCGCATCATGACCCGCATGGGCCAGAAGGTGCTGGACACCCTGGGGAAGGACGGTGAATTCATCCCCTGTCTGCACTCGGTCGGGGCCCCCCTGGAGGACGGGGAGCGAGACCTGCCCTGGCCCTGTGCCCCGCGGATCGAGGACAAGTACATCGCTCACTTCCCAGAGACCCGGGAGATCTGGTCCTACGGCAGCGGCTACGGCGGTAACGCCCTGCTCGGCAAGAAGTGCCTGGCGCTGCGCATCGCCTCCGTCATGGCCCGTGACGAGGGGTGGCTCGCCGAACACATGCTGATCCTCGGGGTCGAGCCACCCCCCGACCAGCAGGGGAAGAAGAAGAAGCAGTATGTGACGGCCGCCTTCCCGAGCGCCTGCGGCAAGACCAATTTCGCCATGCTGATCCCGCCCACTGGGTTCGAGGGCTGGAAGGTCACCACCGTCGGCGACGACATCGCCTGGATCAAACCCAATAAGGACGACGGCCGCTTCTATGCTATCAACCCGGAGGCCGGCTTCTTCGGCGTCGCTCCGGGGACCAGCCCCGAGTCCAACCCCAATGCCATTGACACTCTCTATGCCAACTGTATCTTCACCAACTGCGCGCTGACCGACGACGGCGACATCTGGTGGGAGGGCCTGACCCAGGAACCCCCGGAGCACCTGATCGACTGGAAGGGCAACGACTGGACCCCGCGCTCCGGCATCCCCGCCGCCCACCCCAATGCCCGTTTCACCGCCCCGGCCTCCCAGTGTCCCTGCATCGACCCCGAATGGGAGAACCCCAAGGGCGTGCCGATCAGCGCCTTCCTGTTCGGCGGGCGGGTGAGCAAGCACTTTCCGCTGGCCTTTCAGAGCTACAACTGGGAACACGGCGTCTATATGGCCGCCACCATGGGCTCGGAGGCCACCGCCGCCGCCATCGGGCAGGCCGGCATGCGGCGTGACCCCATGGCCATGCTCCCCTTCTGCGGCTACAACATGGGGGACTACTGGCGCCACTGGCTGCGCATTGGCCGCCAGATGGTCGCCACCCCGCCGCGTATCTTCCGCGTCAACTGGTTCCGCAAGGACGAGTACGGCCGCTTCATGTGGCCCGGCTACGGGGAGAACATGCGGGTCCTAAAATGGATCATCGACCGCTGCAACCACTGCGGGGCCGCCATCGAGAGCCCGCTCGGCTGGGTCCCCTACTACGACGCCTTTGACTGGAAGGGACTGGAGTTTTCCAAGGACGTCTACGCTGCCATCAACAACATCGATACCGAGATCGCTCGCCACGAGACCAATGATCAGGAAGACCTCTTCACCCTCTTCGGCGACCACCTGCCGCAAGAGATGGAGTTGGAGCGCGACCTGCAACTGGCGCGGCTGCGCCACTCCCCGCCGGTCTGGGACCTGGCGGACGCGGCGAAGTTGGGTTGAGCACTGACGCCCCCCGTTGAGTGGCCGCGGGGACCCGGGACGGCCGCGTGAGTCGCCGTACCCGTCCCTCTCACAGGGTAGGCGGTCGGTCCGCACGGCGGACCCTACACCCGAGTACCGAGGAGCGGAATTCTCGATGCCACTTTGGCGATCGATCTGGAGCCAAGAAATTAGACAGGATTAACAGGACGTCTTGCAGGATTATACACGTCTCATCTGAGATTTTCGCTCAGGGCCCTAGCGTAAACGGCCGACGTCGATATACTATCGTCGCTATGCTCGACTAGACCCTCTCCACCGAATAACTCGCCGAGCTGCGTGCCGCCCACCGGCGTACGCGCGACCAGCGCGAGGCCGA
>JADNEJ010000451.1 GCA_016292295.1 Candidatus Thiodictyon intracellulare | reverse complement strand
CACCCCGCACAGCACGTCGGCCGGTGGGGCTGCTCGGCGTCCACCGGCAGATGCTAGGTACGGCTGTGCCTCGAGGTCCCCGGGCGCCGATCGGGCGGTGCGCCGGTGAGCCTGCGCCGCGAGCCCTGGCGACGCGGCCGTGGCGCCACCGCCACGGCCGGCTCGTCGGCGCCGCCGAGGGTGTCCGCCGCATCCGCTACGTCCCCTGACACCACGGAAACATCGGCCTCGCCAGCGGGTGCTTCCTGACCGCCATTCCACTCCTACGGCAACCGCGTGCTCGGTGGCCGCAAACTGTTGGAGGGGGTCTGCCCAAGCCGCGGCATTATGTAGCAAACGCACATGGCCATTTATTCAGTGACTTGGCTACGATTTTCCGATTCCGAGCCAGCCCCGACAGCCTGGTTTCTCACCGAAATCTGGAAAATCCCGGCGCTCACCCGCCCGCATCGCACTGAGTTGCCGCCAGGTTCTGCGTAACAAATTGATTTGATAACTATTTAAAGCTGCTACATAATGCCGGATATCGGCACGCTCGACGCCGTGCATGGCGCACACTTTGTTCCCGCCGCCGTCGACCGGGTACGTCGGCTCGCGGCGGAAAAAGATCGGTGCGCGCGCTGCTTCTGCCAATGCATCTGCGCGGGCGGCTGTCATGTCAACCTGGTCGACGCCGGTCGTGATTATCCCGATTACTGTCTGCAAACCCGGGGCATTACCGCGACCCGCCTGCTGCGCGATCTGGACCAAGACGACCTGCGCTGCCGATTGTTGGCCGATCGGCACGCCATGCAACGTTTAGCCACCCACCCGCATGATGCGCTGAACGCCAGCCAGGCGGCCCCATGAGCGCGTCTGAGGTTGTGGACTACGTATCATCCCGCATTCATCCCGAGCTACCCCTGTTTCGTCTGGATACGACGGATGAATCGCTCGTTTACGCCCCCGGCCACCCTTACCGGGTAACCCAAGGATATCGCCGACCAACTGCAGGCTGCCTGGACACAGGGCGCGCCGCCGAGGTCTGCGGCCGAACTGGGCCAAATCCTGCTCGAACGGGGGCAGTCGGCCAGCAACGCTTGGCATGCCCTCGGCACGTACCCGTATCGCCCTGTTTATTTTACGATTTACACTGGCAGTCGCTGTCACTTAGGCTACGGCTACTGTTTTGCGGCGCCGGCGCGACCCGAGAAGGACGCCCCCGCGCTCGGGAACGGCGCTGGTTATGGAGGGGGCTCGGTGGGTCACCGAAAACTGCCGGGAAAGGGGCCTGCCGTTCACGGTCGGATTTCATGGCGGGGGGGAACCTACCGCGAACTGGCGCTTGCTCACCTATCTGGTGAGCATCACGCGGCAGCTTGCAGCGGAGCACGGCATCGGCTGGTGGGGATATGTCGCCACTCATGGCGTGATTTCCGAGTGCAAGGCGAACTGGTTGGCGGAGAACTTCAATCTGATCGGGCTGTCCTGCGATGGGCCGCCGGACATCCAGAACAGTCAGCGCCCGACCATGCGAGACAATCCCGCGTCGGCGGCGGTGGTAAACAGTGCCCGCGCATTCGCCCGTCATGGCACCCCCTTCCTGGTGTGGGCTACCGTCACGCTGGAAACCCTCGATCGGAAACCCGAGATCGCTCGCTATCTGTTCGACCATCTCGGTGCCCGCAGCATCCACCTGGAACCGGTCTATCGCCTGGACCGGGCGGCCTCCTCGCCATTTGGCGATCGGGACGCATCCCGTTTCGCGCAGTCCTTTTTGATCGCTCAACAGTGGGCGCTGGCCGCCGGGATGGGGATTCATCTATCCGGCTCCCGTTTCGACGAACTCCATGGCCCCTTTTGCAACCCGTTGCGGGATGTGCTCAAGATCACCTCGACCGGCGACTTTGGCGTCTGCTTTCTTGACATCGATCGAGCGAGTCCGAGATATCAGGCATTCGCCATCTTCGAAGGCGGACCACCGGCGTCGGTCGTTGTCGAAAGGATCGAATAACTGCGGCGGCGCGCGCTGCGCCTGCCCGCTCGATACGCGGACTGCTTCAACTAATATCACTGCACACGTGATTGCCCGGATCGTTGCCCGGCCCTGACTCTCACCCATATTCCCGCCCCGGACCCCCGGGGGTTTCGCTGTCTGCTCAACCAGCATCTCGGTGAACATTGTATGACCGCCCAGGCGCGGAATTGGTCGACCGCTGGTCAGAATCCGCAAGATAGGTACCGCTTACCGGACGCCGGTCGCGCCAAGACCACGTTTGATCCCCAGGCGTAGTGGTCTGGGCTGTTGGTCATGGACAACCGCGACTGATCCGACAGTAGCAGGCACAAAAAAACCCAACCAAGATCTGTTAGGGTTCATTGTCTGTTAGGGTTCATTGATTGGTGGAGCAGAGGGGGATCGAACCCCTGACCTCCGCATTGCGAACGCGGCGCTCTCCCGGCTGAGCTACTGCCCCGGAATGGACCTCAGTTGACCGAGGGTCCTGCTGACGTGGTGTTGCGCCTCGTCAGCGGAATGCGAATTTTCCACTATTCGTAGGGTTCCTGGCAAGCCCCACGATGAACGTTAGCCGACGGTGCGGTGCAGCATCAGTTCCAGCACCGCCTTGCTGCCGAAGTAGGCGAGGATCAGGATCACAAAACCGCTTAGGGTCCAGATGATGGCGGTCCGGCCGCGCCAGCCGTAGCGGAAGCGCCCGAGCAGGAGACCGCCGAAGACCAGCCAGGCCAACACCGACAGCACGGTCTTGTGGACCAGGTGCTGCGCAAACATGTTCTGGAGGAAGGCGAATCCGGACAAGAGCGCAAAGGTCAGCAGCACGAACCCGGCCGCAATCATCTCGAACAGCAGACTCTCCATAGTCTGGAGCGGGGGCAGCCCGCGGACGAACCCGCCCGGCTGGCGGCTGCGCAGGTGGTGGTCCTGGATCGCGAGCAGCACCGCCTGGACCGCCCCCAGGGTGAGCAGGCTGTAGGCGAGCATCGACAGCAGTACATGGACCTTGAGCGGCCAGCCGGCCGCCGGGCTCATGAAGGCGATTTCGCCGAAGCGCGCCTCCAGCCCCACGGTGAGTGCGGCCACCGGAAGCAGGATCAGGCCCAGGTTCTCGACCGGCTTGGTCAGGCTAGAGACCAGGAGCAGGGTGACCACGGTCCAGGAAGTCAGCGCCAGGGCGTTGAAGAAGGCCAGGTTCAACCCGGTGTGGCTGAAAATACTATCCCACAGCAGCCAGGTATGCAGGATCAGCCCCGCGAAACCGAGCGATAGTCCGAGGTCCCGGTTCGGCACCCAGGACTCCCCCCGGCGGAACAAGCGCAGCCCGATTGCGCCCGTGGCGGACAGATAGAAGAGGATGGCGGCGACGGCGAGCAGGGTGTGTTTCATAGTCGGGCATAATCTCATAAACGGCCGATCGAGAAAATGCCGCGGCGGCGTTATACTCACGGATTATATGTTAGGGCCGCGCCGCAGACCGGGTCCTGGCGTTGGAGGCGCGGTCGCCGTGCGGCGGGCGCCGCCCGTACGCCGGGTGGCGATCATCAGGGGGCAACTATGTTCGAGAATCTGCAGGAGCGTTTCGGGCGCGTCCTCAAAGACCTGCGCGGGCAGGGCCGCCTGACCGAGGACAATATCAAGGACACGATGCGCGAGGTGCGCATGGCCCTGCTGGAGGCGGACGTGGCCCTGCCGGTGGTGCGGGCCTTCGTCGAGCAGGTACGCGAGAAGGCCCTGGGTGAGGAGGTGATGAAGAGCCTGACGCCCGGCCAGGTGCTAATCAAGATCGTCAACGACGAACTGGTGGCCCTGATGGGGGCGGCCAATGAGCGCCTGGACCTCTCGGCTCAACCCCCCGCGGTGGTATTGATGGCGGGGCTCCAGGGCTCGGGTAAGACCACCAGCGTGGCGAAGCTCGCCCGCTGGCTCCAGGAGAAGCAGAAGAAGACGGTGCTGGTGGTGAGTTGTGACGTCTACCGCCCGGCCGCCATCGAGCAGTTGCGCACCGTGGCGGCGGAGGTGGGTGCCGGGTTCATCCCGAGCAGCGGCGACCAGAACCCGGTCGACATCGCCCGCAACGCACTCGACACCGCGCGCAAGCAGTTCAAGGATGTCCTGATCGTGGACACCGCCGGCCGACTGCATGTGGACGCGGCCATGATGGAGGAGATCAAGGCCATCCACGCGGCCATCCGCCCGGTTGAGACACTGTTCGTGGTCGATGCCATGACCGGTCAGGACGCGGCCAACACCGCTCGTGCCTTCGACGAGGCCCTGCCGCTGACCGGCATCATCCTTACCAAGACCGACGGCGACGCCCGCGGCGGTGCGGCCCTGTCGATCCGTCAGCTCACCGGCAAGCCGATAAAATTTCTGGGTACCGGGGAGAAGGTCACGGCCCTGGAGCCCTTCCACCCGGAGCGGGTCGCCTCGCGCATCCTGGGGAAGGGCGATGTGCTCTCCCTGGTGGAGGAGGTTCAGTCCAAGGTCAACCGCGAGCAGGCCGAGCGCCTGGTCCAGAAGCTCAAGAAGGGCAAGGACTTTGATCTGGCGGACTTCCGGGAGCAGTTGGTGCAGATGGCCAAGATGGGCGGCATGGCGAGTCTGATGGACAAGCTCCCGGGGATGAGTCAGGTGCCGGAGCACATGAAGAGTCAGGTCAATGACAAGGAGATGGGCAAGCTGGCCGCAATCATCGACTCCATGACGCGCCAGGAGCGGCAGTTCCCCGCCATCATCAAGGGGTCGCGCCGACGGCGCATCGCCTTGGGCTCCGGAACCCAAGTGCAGGACGTGAACAAGCTGCTCAAACAATTTACCCAGATGCAGAAGGTCATGAAAAAGATGAAGGGCGGCGGCATGGCGAAGATGATGCGGGCCCTGGGCTCGCGCATGCCGGGCGGCGGTATGCCTCCGGGCGGGTTCGGACTCTAGGGCGCAGACCATGCACTATCGCGTCTACTACCTCTTCTCCCGCTTCGGTGAGTCAATCTCCTCTGCCAGTGCCGTGGAGATGAGCGCGCGCAACATCTGCGAACAGTTGCTGCCGCGGCTCCAGTCGGAGGACGACTTCCTCGGCATCATGGACTCCGCGGAGCATACGCTCCAGATCCTGTGCGAACGCGAGGCCGACCGTTTTTGGGTAGAAATGCCGATGGAGGCGGCTAATGCCTCCTACGGGACCTACATGAACCTGATGGAGTTGCGCGCCTTCGTCGCCAAGATTCCCGCGCTCTTTGATTCGCAGGTGATCCCGGGGATGGTCTACCGGCCCTGGTAGAGAGGAGGCGGAGCGTCACGCCCCGAATTTCTTTGTTGCCGGGGCGCGACGCCTCGGCTCCACTAACGATGGCGGTAGGCGATAAAACGATGGCGGTAGGCGATAACCAGAAAAAAGCCGCCGAACAGGATCATGGGGATCGAGAGTAGCTGTCCCATGGTGAGCCAATCGAAGGCGAGATAGCCCAACTGGGCGTCCGGGGTGCGGACGAATTCGATGAGGAAGCGGAAGCAGCCATACAGCACCAGGAACACCCCCGAAACGGCCATCATCGGCCGCGGGCGGCTGGAGTAGATCCACAGGATCAGGAAGAGGGCCAAGCCCTCCAGGCCCGCCTCGTAGAGCTGGGACGGGTGTACCGCCGGGCTCAGCAGGGCGCCAGCGCCCTGATCTGCACAGTGACCCGGGAACTGGACACAGGGCAGTTGCACCCCCCAGGGCAGGACCGTGCGGCGCCCCCAGAGCTCCCCATTGATGAAGTTGCCGATGCGCCCGAACAGCAGTCCAGCGGGGACCAACGGGACTATGAAGTCGGCCACCTGAAAAAAGTACAGTCCCTGCCTGCGGGCGAGCAGGGCCATCGCCAGGATGACCCCGATCAAGCCCCCGTGGAAGGACATCCCGCCCTCCCAGACCTTGAACACGTTCAGCGGGTTGGTTAGGACCTGGTCGAACCCGTAAAAGACCATGTAGCCCAGGCGCCCGCCGCCGACGACGCCGATGACGCAATACAAGATCACGTCGTCCACCAGCTCGGCCGTCCAGCCCGAGCCCGGGCGCGCGGCGCGCCAGCGCCCCAGTCCCCAGGAGCAGGCGAAGCCCGCGAGATACATGAGCCCGTACCAATGGACCCGCAGCGGTCCGATGGCAACGGCGATGGGGTCGATGTCGGGGTAGGTCAGCATGGGTATAATGGTACCACGGACGCTGCCGTCGCAGGCGCCGTCTTTGTGGGAGCGGTGTCCCGCCCCAGGCGTCAAGATAAAAGTCGCCCCACTGTGCGGATGCGGGTGAGGAGGGGACATCGCGGCCAAGTGAAAGAACACGAAGAGTGCCATGCCTGACCGGTCCGGCATTATGTAGCAACTGCACATAATTATAAAATCAATTGATTACGAAGAATCTGGCGGCAACTCAGTGCGATGCAGGCGAGTGGGCGCCGGGAACTGCCAGATTTCGGTGAGAAATCCGGCTACCGGGACTGGCTAAGAATCGGGAAGTTGCAGCCAAGTCACTGAATAAATAGCCATGTACATTTGCTACATAATGTCGGACCGGTCTGCATCCGCGTCTGTGTGGACGGCCGACGGCTCGGTGTGCGCAGCGCCCAGCGGTCAACCGCCGACGACCTGGCCTGCTTGGTCGTTTGCTCGCAGATACTGGCAGAGGGTTTCAGAGGGTTTCACGGCTCAAGTGGAAACAAGATGTTGAGTCGATTGATGCGACCCTCACGCCGGTAGTCCAGGGACGCGGTCATGGTCCTCACCATATGCAGACCAAGGCCGCCGATGGGACGCTCTTCGGGCCTTGATCACAAATCCGCCCAAGGCTGGCCAGCCCATGTGGGTTTGCGCGCGTAAGACAATGTTCTTTAAGGGAGCAGCGCCGCAGGGACTGAACAAAGTGGGCGGAATTTATGATCAAGGCCCGCTCTTCGGTTACTGCGTCCAAGTTGGGCGCCGATGCATCAAGGAGCGAGTTGAACGGTTGTCGGTCGTCCTCGATCGTCATCGTGGCGGGTGGCTCGATCCTGAAAACCACGTGAATGCCATACGTGTCATCGTCAGGATGACCGTGTCCTTCCGGCAAGGCTGCATGAATTCCGAGCGCGGTTCCGGTAGCGTGGGAGCCCCACGTCGGCCTTGATCATAATTCCGCCCATCTTGTTCAGTCACGGCGTCGACGTTCCCTTGAAAAACATTGTCTTGCGCGCGCAAACTCACATGGGCCGGCCGGCCTTGGGCGGATTCGTGATCA
>JADNEJ010000135.1 GCA_016292295.1 Candidatus Thiodictyon intracellulare | reverse complement strand
CCGTCACCGCATACTGGCGGCCGTAGGAGGCCCCGACGGCCGCCGACAGGCCGCTTAGTTCCAAGAACTCACATACCAACCCTTCGAGGCTTATTACCGACTTCCACGCTTAGTTTTTGGCGGATTTATGATCAAGGCCCACCTGAGCGATAACGACCTCAGACAATTCGACGATGCCGATCTGGAGACGCTCACGCCCCCCACAGGCGCTGGCGTTGTTGGGCAAAGCGCTGGCGGGAATCTGAAGGCGGCGCGCGAGCGGCTTGGGCAGACCCCTTCCAACAGTTCGCGGCCACCAAGCACGCGGTTGCCGTGGGAGGGGAATGGCGGTTAGGAAGCACCCGTTGGCGAGGCCGATGTTCCCGCAGTGTTAGGGAACGTAGCGGATGCGGCGGATGCGGCGGACACCCTCGGCGGCGCCGATGAGCCGGCTGTGGCGTCGCCGCCACGGCCGCGCCGCCAGGGATCGAGGCGGCCGGCAGCGGTGCCTCGGTCAGCCTGACCGACGCGGTGACCGGCTCGACCAGCGGTAGACTCTCGCTCAACCAATTCATCTTCGGCGGGGCCAGCGGAGGCGTCGCGGACGGGGCCGGCGGGGCCGCCGGTACGGCAGCGAGCAGCCTTGATCTGAGCACCAGTGTCCAATTTCTGACCCTGGTCTCGGCCGCGCGGGACAGCATGGGCGGCGACCGTACCGCGGCCACCGGTGCCGCATCCGCCAGCGGGGCGGCCACGGCGAGTGCCGGCGCTACCAACGACGCTGGCAGCGTCCAGGCCGGCACCGGGGGCTGGTCGGACGGCGCCCTGGGCGGCGCTGGCGGCACCGGCTTCGACGGAGTGGGCGGCGGTGCCGCGACCGACACGACCACGGTGCACACCACCGGCGATGCCCATACTGCCGCTGGCTACGGGTTCGCGACGGGCGGCGTCGGCGGCCAGGTCTCCTACGGTACCGGGGGCGCCAGTCGCGGCGGGGCGGGCGGGGCCGCGAACAGCCGTGCCGCGGCCAGTGCCGCGGGGGGGACAGCCAGGTCCTGGCGAACGATGCGGCCAGCGGCGGGCGGGGCGGCGACGCATCCGGCGGCACGAGTAGCGGCGGGTCCGCGGATTCGACGGCAACCGCCACCGGCGGGGGTGTCGCGTCGGTCGAGGCCTATTCCAGCGCCACCGGGGGAGACGGGGGCAGTGCCCTCGCCGCGGCCGGCACCACGGGCAGCGGTGGAGTCGGTGGTGACGCCACCGTCCAGGCCTCGGGTCAGAGGTCCGGGCCCGTCACCGTGTCCGCCTCCGCATTGAGTGGGGACGGCGGCTACAGCAACGACCGCACCGCCGCCGGTCCGGCAGGTGGTAACGCGGTGGCGAGCGCGACCGGCGCCGCGCCGGGCGCCGTCTCCGTGACCGCTCAGGGGGCACCGGCCACGGCGGCAGGGCCGGCTCGGCCACCGCGCAGGGTAGCGAGAGCGGCGGAACCGTCGGCGCATCGGCCAGTTCGGCACAGGACAGCGTCGGCACAGGACAGCGGCCTGGCGCTGCGCATCGCCGGCACCGCCGCGGTTCCGGTGCAGGGCCAGGTCAAGGACGTGGCCGCCAGTTCTGTGGGCAGGCCCCTCGCGAGTCCGGTGGATGCCATTGGGAGCCAGGCAGTCGCTTACGCGATCGGCACGCCCACCGCGGTTTCCGGGCGCCTGATCGCCAATCACAAGGTCGCGACCGCCCTATCCGCCGCGTCGGACATCCTCGCCTATGGGGTCCTGGGCGGGTCCTACGCCACCGGTACCCCGGGCAGCCTCGCGAAG
This sequence comes from Candidatus Thiodictyon intracellulare, assembly GCA_016292295.1. Classification (GTDB taxonomy): domain Bacteria; phylum Pseudomonadota; class Gammaproteobacteria; order Chromatiales; family Chromatiaceae; genus Thiodictyon; species Thiodictyon intracellulare. The sequence goes on along the minus strand of JADNEJ010000135.1, from coordinate 5,541 downwards.
ACCGACCAAGGGGAAAGCAGCTTGAGCTTCGACACCAGCCGATTCCTCAATCCGTCCCAGCACTTGCTGATCGGGTTGCTCGACCCAGTGGGTCTCGCGACTGTGCTCAGGGTCTTCGACTTCGCCATCGTCGCGGAGGGGGCCATGCTATTCCAGCAGAGCTTCACCGACCTGGCCGCGGCCCTCTGGTTCTTCAACGATCGACTGATCGATCTCGGCGCTTGGTCCGGTTGCGTCTCCGCCGACGGCCGACGGCGTACTCGATCTCAGTCTGAGCTTCACCCTGCGCGAATTCGAATCGGATACCGGCTTCTACATGGATTATCTGGTCGCCAACGGCCCGGCCGTACTCCTGCCGTCGGTTGCCTGGCTGCTCGGCGCTGGGCTCCTGGGTTGGTCGGCGGCGACGCGCGTCCGCGCTGGGTCGATCGCTGGCGCCGCGGCCCGCCGCCGGAGCGGCCCGGTCGATGTTGCGTTGCCTGCAGTCATGCTACCCCGTTGCGACGATCAAACCGAGGCGCTGAACCAGCAAGGCGTTGCGCATCATCTTGCCGGTCCGTGCCCGCCGCTTGGTAGTACCCCCTGGCGACTTCGTTTCCGTATGCCGCTGAAATGAGGGCGGGGCGCAGTCGGCGACCTCAGCCGGAACTGGGCATCAGGCCGCCTTCAGCATGAACTCCACGTGCACCAGGTCATAAGAAAATAGCAGCTTGCCATCGGCGCTCTTGTCGAAAGTTAAGCCGCACTCGCGGACAGCGTTCCCTCCAACTGGAGTCCAAGGCTTCAGCCTTGGCACCCTCCAAGGCTGAAGCCTTGAACTCCAGGTCACCGCGGCAACCCGCGGATTTTTCGCGTAGCTGCGAGGCCGCCCCGGATTGCGTTGCGCCTCTTCCGGGCTCGGATAGGTCGCAGCAAATACTTGCCCGGTCTCCCGAGCGTTGCCACGAGTGCGGGACTGCGAAGGGTTAGGGGCCCGCTTCGTCTGCCGGCGACAGCTCGGTGGGTATCCCATGCCCGCGGTGCACAGCAGGGGAGAGCAGCATATAGAAGGCCGGCACCACAAACAAGGTGAAGAGGGTGCCGATCCCTAGGCCGGTGACGATGACCAGTCCGATGTCGAAGCGGCTGACGGCGCCGGGGCCGCTAGCGATGAGTAGCGGCACCATGGCGACCAGCATGGAGACCGTGGTCATGAGGATGGGGCGCAGGCGAATAGTGGAGGCGAGCTCGACCGCCTCACGTTTGTCCAGGCCATCGCGCGCTTGCAATTGGTTGGAGAACTCCACGATCAGGATGCCGTTCTTGGTCACCAGGCCAATTAGGGTGATGAGACCCACCTGCGTGTAGATGTTGATGCTAGCTAGACCTAAGAACAGGAAGGCCATGGCCCCGGCGATGGACAGCGGGACAGACATCAAGATGACGAAGGGGTCCCGCCAGGACTCGAATTGGGCCGCCAGCACCAGGTAGATGATCAGGATCGAGAGGAGGAAGGTGACCTCGAGCGCCGTGCCCTCGCTCTTGAACTGGCGCGATTCACCTTTGAAATCAAAGTGTACACCCTGGGGGAAGATGGCCTTAGCCTGTTCCTCCAGATAGGAGATGGCCTCGCCCAGGGGCACCCCGGGCATCTGGACCCCTGAGAGTGTGACCGAGTTCAACTGCTGGAATTGGGTACGCTTGGATGGTTCTACCTCGTTGCGAATCTTCACCAGGGTACTCAATGGGACCTGTTCGCCGGCGCTGTTGCGGATGTAGTAGTCCTTCAGGTCGGCCGCGGCGTTGCGGAAGCGCTGTTCCACCTGGGGGATGACCTTGTAGCTGCGCTCCTCCAGGCTGAACCAGTTCACATAGTCCTCATTCAACATGCCGGCGAGGCTCGCGCCCAGCTCGGCCATGCTGATACCCATGGCACCGGCCAGATCCCGGTCCACCTCAAGGACGGTGCGCGGGCGTTCCAGCTTCACGTCCTTGGACAGGAACATGAACTTGCCGCTGGCCATGGCGGCGCCCAGGATCTTGTCTGCCAGGCCGTCCAGTTCCCTATAGTCGCGGTCCGAGACGATGACGAAGTCCACCGGGATGCCGTTGCCCGGGGTCGGCAGGCTGGGGAGCGGAAAGACCACGGTATTGAGGCCGGTGATCTGGGCGAGTTTCCCCTGCAACTCCGGCAGGATGGCGTCCTGGCCACGGCTGCGCTCGGTGACCGGAGCGATCTTGAAACCGCCGAAGGTGCTAGACTGGTCGCCGCTGAAACCGGCCACCAGGAATGAGTCAGTGTATTCCGGGATGGACTCGAAGATGGGGAACATCTCTTTGATGTAGCGCACGTCGTAGTCGATGGTCGCGGTCTGGGGCGCGGTGCCCATGAAAAACAGGATGCTCTGGTCCTCGGTCGGGGCCAGTTCTTTTTTGGTCATACTGTACATCGCGTAGATGGTCCCGATGACCACCAGGGCGACCAGCAGCGTCAGCGAGGGGAACCGCAGCCAACCATGGAGCATGGCGCGGTAGCCCCGGGCCAGGGACTCGAAGACGTGCTCAACACGCAATTCAAAGCGGGTTTGCTCGCCCCCGGGGCGCAGCACCAGTGCGCTGAGCATGGGCGAGAGGGTGAGTGCCACCACGCCGGAGACCAGTACGGCCCCGGCCAGCGTGAAGGCGAACTCAGTGAATAGGGTGCCGACCAGCCCGCCCATGAAGCCGATGGGGGCGTAGACGGCGACCAGGGTGGTGGTCATGGCGATGATGGGCAGGGCCAGTTCACGCGCCGCGTCCACGGCCGCCCGGACGTTGGACTTGCCCATCTCCAGGTGACGGTGGACGTTCTCCACCACCACGATGGCGTCGTCGACCACCAGGCCAATGGCGAGCACCATGGCGAGTAGGGTAAGCAGGTTGATGGAGAAGCCCATCAGCAGCATCAGGAACCCGACCCCGACGATGGACAGCGGCACCCCCACCGCGGGCACTAGGGCGGCGCGCAGTGAGCCCAAGGACAAGAAGATTACCAGCAGCACCACGAGCACTGCCTCGGTCAGGGTCTTGAGGACCTCCCGGATCGATGCCTCGATGAACTCGCTGGCGTCATAGGGGACGAAAACTTTGAGCCCCTGGGGGAAGCCCGCTTGCAGTTTGGGCAGCAGTTCACGTACCCGCTTGGCCACGTCCAGCGGGTTGGCGCCGGGGGTCTGATCGACCGCGATGAAGATGGCCGGGTTGCCCTTGTAGAGGGTGGTGGAGTCGTAGTCCGCGGTGCCCAGTTCGACCCGGGCGATGTCGTCCAGGCGCACCAGGGTGTCGGCCTCGGAGCGGATCACTAGGCGGCGGAAGTCCTCGGTCCGACTCACGTCCGTGGTGGCGGACAGATCGATCTGCACCAGGTCGCCCTTGAGCTTGCCGACCCCCGAGAGATAGCTGTTGGCGCGCAGGACCCGGGTCACGTCGTCTCCGGTCACCTTCAGCGCGGCCATCCGCGCCGGGTCGAGCCAGATGCGCATAGCGAAGGCCTTGTTGCCGAGCAACTGCGCCTTGGCCACCCCTTGTAGGGCCTGCAATTGGGGCTGGATCACCCGCAGCGCATAGTCCGTGATCTGGGGCAGGTCCATCTCCTGGCTGTAGAGGGCCAGATACATGAGCGCGGTGGAGTTGCCAGTGGTGGAGTCGATGACCGGGTTCTGAGAGGTCTCCGGCAGGACGTTGATGCGGCTCGCCACCTTGGCCTGGATCTCGGCGATCGCCGCCTTGGGGTCATAATTGAGGCGCATATTGGCCTCGATGACCGAGGCCCCGGCGGTGCTGGTGGCGGACAGGAAGTCGACGCCGTCGGCCTCCGCGATGGCCTGTTGCAGGGGGGTCGTGATGAAGCCCTTGACGAGATCGCTGCTGGCACCGGGATAGGCGGTGGTGATGGTCACCACGGTGTTCTGGGTCTTGGGGTACTGGCGAATCTCCAGATCGATGAAGGCGCGCACCCCCAGGATGAAGATCAGCAGGCTCACGACGCTCGCGAGCACCGGCCGATGGACGAAGATGTCGGTGAACTTCATTGCGGCTTGGTTCCGGCCGAGGTGGTCGCCGGGGTTGTCCCCGCGGCAGCCTTGATCTGGACCTCCTGGCCGTTGGTGAGCTTCACCTGTCCGGCGGAGACCACGAGATCCCCGGCCTTGAGCCCGTTCGTCACCGTCACCTCATCGCCGCGCACCTGGCCGGTCTCGATCTGGCGCCGCTGCGCCTTGGGCTTGCCGTCCTGCTGCTCGACCAGAAACACCGAGTCGCCGTAGGTGTTGAAGGTGATTGCCTCCCGCGGCAGGGTCAGCACCCGGCTCTGCACCGGCAGCAGCGTCTCGACCCGGGCGAACATGCCCGGGCGCAGTTCCAGTTTCAGGTTGGCGAAGCGGGCGCGCACCTGCACACTGCGAGTGCCCCTGTCCACCCCGGGGGTGATGGCGGCGATGCTGCCCTGGAAGGCCTGGTCCGGGTAAGCGGCCACCCGCACCCGGACCGGCTGGCCGACCTGGATGCGGCCGATCTCGCGCTCCGGCAGTGAATAGTCCACATAGAGCGGGTCCAATGCCTGCAACAGCACGATGGGGGTGCCCTCCTTGAGGAACTGGCCCAGGTCGACTTTGCGGATGCCGAGCAGTCCGTCAAAGGGTGCGCGGATCACCTTCTTGTCGATGGTCGCCTGCTTGGCCTTGACCAGGGCACGGGTCTGGTCCATCTGGGCAGTGGTTTCGTCGACATCGCCCTGGGAGACCACCTTGCCCTTCAGCAGCGAGCTGTTGCGTCCGAGCTTGAGGGCGGCGAGCCGCTCCGCCGCCTTGAGCCCCTCCAGGTCCGCCTGGTTCACGTCGTCATCCAGGCGCAGCAGGATGTCACCCTGGCGGACGCGGGCCCCGGAGTCGAAGCGGATCTCCTGGACCTGCCCGGCCACCTGGTTGCTGACCTCCATCCCTTGGACCGCCTGGACCGAGCCCACCGCGTCCAGGGTCGGCTCCCAGCTGGTCTCGCGCACCGGCGCCACCGCAACCACAGGGGCCGGCATGGGTTTTGAAAACATGGCGATCTGGGCCTGGATCTGGCGGAATTTGACGTACGCCAGGGCCCCGATCACGGCGGCCAGGATCAGAAGTAGCAGGAGGAAGCGTCGGAACATGGGGGGTCCTTGTCGGGAGGGTGAGTTGGCAGAGGCGGACGGGCCGCACCGCACAGGCGCGAAGTATGCGAAGACGCATAAAAAATGACAATGATACAGAAGTTCCCGGCTGGATCAGCTAGGCGACGCGGCAGTGCCCTGACTGACGGATCGGCCGGGGCCCGGTCTGTGCGCAGAGCGCGAGGCCCATCCGCTGGCCCTGGCACGGCTCCCCGCGCCTGTCTTAGCCGGCGCGACCGAACCGAAGCGGCCTCTGCAAGCCAGGCGGCGTCCGCAGACGCCCAGCATCGGCGCATGCCGTGCACGCAACGCCCCGGCGGGGGGCGGAGCGCCGCGGGCGTCGTAAACGGCGGCCATGACCATCGCGATCACCGTCAGGAGGT
>JADNEJ010000617.1 GCA_016292295.1 Candidatus Thiodictyon intracellulare | reverse complement strand
AGTCACCTTGCCGGTCGCGACGTTGAACCCGGCAATCAGGGTATGGGTGCCGTGGTGCTTATACTCGAACTCGCGGCGCTCGACCCGTCCCGAGGTTATTGGCTGCGTCGGCGCTATGCGCTCAAGTACCTGTATTACGGTCATTTCGTCAACCGAGATTGTCTGAATTCCCGCTGCCGCCCGCTCCGGGCCCAGACGGTACGTCTCGCAGATGTCGTGGAGTTTTTCCGCGAACTGGGGATCTGGTTTGGCGTTTCGCCAGCCGCGACTGCAATGCGGTTTGATGTCCGCTGATTTTAAAAAAGCTCCCGATAGAGCGCGATGAGATGCTCGGGATAATCCCCCGTTTCATTGCCTCGTCGGCGATTTCCCATGGTGTCCAATGGGTGATGGCTCGCCCACTCTCGCACGGGTCTTCGCAGGCCAGCGCCACCACCGCGCAGAAGATCTGCTCGGCCGTGAAAATCAGTGGCGTACCGGGTCGCGAGGCATCCGACAACCGCTCCGCGACGCTGGCGTCGCAGTTCTCCGTCCGCCGCCGCCAAGCTTGGACGGTAGAGCGACCGATACCGAGTTCGTCGGCCGCCGCCCGCACGCCGACGTCTCGACTCGCCAAGAAGATAATCCGTGCGCGCATCGCAAGTTGCTGCGGACAGGTCGTTTGTCGTTCAAACGCCTTCAGTTGTCGACGCTCACGATCGCGCTCACGATCGGTTACAGGGATGGGGGCAGCACGCAGTAAGGGCATCGTAGGGAATCAGTAGAGTAGAATTCTGAAAAAATGGTAGTTTACGACATGCTTCAAAAAATGGCATTAGGATTTCCATCGCGGGGCACTAGATGCTGAAATCTAATCACTAATCACTAATCACTGTCATCGCCGCACAGGGCGTTCAGCACCAGTTCCATGCGCGCTGCGCGCGAACCCTTGATCAGGACCAGAGTGTCAGGGGTCATGGAGGCGCGCAACTGTGCGGTGAGCCCGGCCTGATCAGCGAAGTGCTGCGCTCCGACGCCGAAGGCCTCCGCGGCGGCGGCGCTGCGGGTGCCGACACAGAACAGGCGTTCAACCCCTGCGGCGCGCGCCTGGCTGCCCGCTTCGCGGTGCAGGTCCAGCGAGAGCGGACCCAACTCACCCAGGTCGCCCAGGACCAGCCAGGGGCGCCCGGGCAGGTCGGTCAGCACCTCCACGGCGGTGGCCACTGAGTCTGGGTTGGCGTTGTAGGTGTCGTCGATGATCCGCCGCCCGCCGCCGGTGTGCGGGCAGAGCCGCCCGGGGACCGGGGCCAGCGCCGGCAGACCGGCGCGCACCGCGTCCCATTCGACCCCGAGGGCCAGCGCGGCGGCGGCGGCGGCGAGCGCGTTGCGTACGTTGTGGACACCGGCGAGGCGCAGCTCCAGCGGATACGGGGCGCCGCTCCGATTCGCCGTGAAGGCGGTGCGGAACCCGTTCGCGTCCCAGCGCACCGCAATCGAGCCGCTCGCCGCCCACAGGTCGGCCGGGGTATCCAGGGCGAAGGTTTGCACCCTGCGATCGGCCGCCAGCCCCTGCCACAGGGGGGTGTAGGGGGAGTCGCCGGGCACCACGAAAATTCCGTCTGGCGGCAGCCCTTGGGCGATCTCGCCCTTGGCGCGGGCCACCCCCTCAAGGCTGCCGAAGCCCTCCAGGTGGGCGCGCCCGGCGTTGGTGATGAGCGCCACCTCCGGCCGGCCGATGCCCGTCATATAGGCGATCTCACCCGGATGGTTGGCCCCCATCTCCAGCACCAGGAAGGCCTCATCCCGGGCGCGCAGCAGAGTCAGTGGCATGCCGATGTCGTTGTTCAGGTTGCCCTGGGTGGCGCGGGTCGGCCCGACCCGGGAGAGGATGGCGGCGAGCATCTCCTTGACCGTCGTCTTGCCGTTGCTACCGGTGACCGCTGCCACCCGGCCCGGAAAGCGCGCGCGCCAGGCCGCGGCTAGCGAACCCAAGGCCAGCCGGGTATCCTCGACCACCCATTGGGGCAGGTCGAGCGGGAGCGGGTGGTCCACCAGGGCGGCCGCCGCGCCCTTGGTCTGAGCGCCCGCCACATAGTCGTGACCGTCGAAGCGCTCACCGCGCAGGGCCACGAAGAGCGCCCCGGCGCAGTCTGCACGGCTGTTGGTCACCACGGCGTTGAAGAACGCGTCCGCGCCCAGGAGGCGCCCCCCGACCCGCTCGGCGACTGGCTTGAGGCTCCACATCAACGGTGGTCCTCGCAGCCGTCGCGCCGGGTCGCCACCACCTGGAAGCGGGCGCTGAAATGCACCGCCGTGAGGCGCGGTGCCCAGCACGGCCGCCGGGCGTCCGCGCCCGGCAGCGGCCTTGTGCCCCTTGTGCCCCGTTCCCGATCCCAGTCGCCGACGGCAACTGGGACCGGCCGCGGCGGCGAAAGCCGCCGCAGTCTGTTCAGGGCCTTCTCCAGGGCATACGGCGTTGGCGCGTCCCGCGCCACTACCAAGGGTGCTCCATCCCCCCCGAAACGGTTGCGGCATCGCATCATCATGGGACCGCCCGCGCGCCGGCCAGCAGCATCGACGGTGCAGGCTCATCCGGGGGCACGTTGAACAGTCGCAGTGCCCCCTCCATGACCTTCGCAAACACCGGTGCGGCGACCACGCCGCCGTAGTAGGCGCCCCCGTGCGGCTCGTCGATCATGACCACCATCACCAGGCGCGGATTTCCGGCCGGCACCATCCCGGCGAACAGTGACTGATAGCGGCCGGCCGCGTAGCCGTGGCGGCCGCTCGCCTTCTTGGCGGTACCGGTCTTGCCCCCGACCCGATAGCCGGGGATGGAGGCGCGCTTGGCGGTGCCCTTGTCGGAGACCACGGTCTCCATCATCAGACGCACTGCGCGGGCGGTCTTGGTGCTCATGACGCGCGTCCCCTCCGGAATCTGGTCACGCTTGATCAGGGTGACCGGCCGCTTGACTCCGTCCGCCGCCACCGTCGCATAGGCCTGGGCCAATTGGAGCGCGGTCACCGAGAAGCTGTAGCCGAAGGCCATGGTGGCATGGTCGAAGGGCCGCCAGTGGGTGTAGTAGCGCAGGACGCCGCGCGACTCGGCCGGGAACTCCACTCCAGTCGGGCGCCCGAAGCCGAGCGCGTCGTACTGCTTCCACAGGCTCGCGTAGTCCATCATCTGGGCGAGCTTGACCACGCCCACGTTGCTGGACTTGGTAATGATGCTGGTCACGTCCAGGCCGCCGTAGTTGTGCACGTCCTGCACCAGATTGCTCCCCACATGCAGGGGCCCGCTCGTATTGATGCGGGTGGTGGGCGTCACCAGGCCGCGCTCCAGCACTGCCGCCACCACCAGGGGCTTGACCGTGGAACCGGGCTCCATTACATCTGTGAGGGCGCGGTTGCGGCGCCGGTCGGCCTCCCGCCCACTGAGATCATTGGGGTTATAGGCGGGCTGATTGACCATGGCGATTACCTCGCCGGTGCGCACGTCCACGACCACCGCGGTACCGCCCACCGCCTTGTTCTCCGCCACCGCGGCCTTGAGCTCCCGGTAGGCCAGGAACTGCAGCCGCCGGTCCAGGCTCAGCACCAGGTCCTTGCCGGGCCGGGGCGGGCGCACCTGCTCGACCTCCTGCACGATACGCCGCCGCCCGTCCTGGAGGACCCGGCGCTGGCCGGGTTCAGCGCGCAGCAGCTTGTCATAGGCAGATTCCATGCCCTCTTGGCCGTGGTCCTCGATGTCCGTGAAGCCCAGGACATGGCCGAAGACCTCCACGCCGGGGTAGAAGCGCCGGTACTCGCTGTCGAAGTCCACCCCGTCGAGTCCGCGTGCTGTGACCAGAGCGCGGACGGCGGTAGCCTCGTCGATGCTGACGCGGCGCTTCAGGTACATGAAGCCACGCTCTGCATTCGCCTTGACGCGCTCGCGCAGCTCCGCGGGCTTGAGCCCGAGACTCTTGGCCAGGTCTGCCAGGACTTCGGGGCGGGCCACGAGTTTGCGCGGATCGGCCCAGACGGTCTCGACCGGTGTGCTCACCGCCAATGCCTCCCCATTGCGGTCCAGGATCATGCCGCGGCGTGCGGCGATCTCGCCGAGGCGCAGGTAGCGACGCTCACCCTCCCCGCGCAGGAACTCGTTCTCCACCACCTGACGGTAGAACACGGCGGAGGCGACCATGACCATGGCGGCCGCCAGGCCCCACAGCAGTACGATCCGACGTACCCGCGGATTGGGCGTGGCGCGCACGGGGTCGCTGCGTCTGATCCGACGTCTAGGGGAAGTCATGGTCAGCCTCTTCGATCAGCATTACGTCACCGACACGGGGCAGATACATGCCCAATTCGTCGCGCGCTTTGTGCTCCACTCGCACATCGGTCGACAGCGCGGCCTCCTCCAGGCGCAGGCGGTTCCATTCCAGGTCCAGCAGGTCACGTTGGCCCCGGATCTCCTGCAACTGGGTGAAATTAATACGCGTGAGATACTTGCCGTGAACGACCAAGACTCCGGAGGCGGTGATCGCCAGCAGCAGCAGCAGCACCGTCGCGACCCGTCCGCGATTCATGGCAGTCGCTCCGCCACCCGCAGTACGGCGCTGCGCGAGCGCGGGTTGGCCGCCACCTCCGCCGCCCCCGGACGGATCGGCTTACTTACCAGCCGCAGCCGTCCGCACGACTGCACCGCGGTCACAGGCAGCCCCTTGGGGAACTGGGGGCCATGGGCCTCGTCGCGCATGAAGCGCTTGACGATGCGATCCTCCAACGAATGGAAGCTGATCACCACCAGACGCCCGGCGCCGTCGAGCAGGTCGCACACCGCCCCCAGCGCGCGCTTAAGTTCACCCAACTCGTCGTTGACCTGAATGCGCAGGGCCTGGAAGGTGCGGGTAGCTGGGTGCTTGCCAGGCTCGCGGGTGGGCACCACCCGCGCTACCAGGTCAGCCAGGGCCCGAGTGGTACGCAGGGGCGAGTCGGTGCGCGCCGCCACGACGGCGCGGGCAATGCGCCCGCCGAACCGCTCCTCCCCGAGCTCATAGAGCACCGCGGCGATGGCGTCCGCGTCGGCGCGTGCCAGCCAGGCGGCGGCGGACTCGCCGGCACCCGAGTCCATGCGCATGTCGAGCGGTCCATCGGCCATGAAGCTGAAGCCGCGCCCCGGGGTATCGAGTTGCGGCGAGGAGACCCCCAGGTCGAGCAGGATGCCCTGGACACGAGTGGTGACCCCGGCGGCGCGCAGGGCCGCGGCCAGAGCGCCGAACGGCGACGCCACGACGGTGAGACGCGGGTCGAGCTCCGCCAGGGCGCGGGCGACTACGACGGCGTCCGGGTCCCGGTCGATGGCGATCAGACGGCCGGCGGACCCCAGGCGCGCCAGGATGGCGCGCGCATGGCCGCCCCGACCGAAGGTGCCGTCTACATAGATGCCATTAGGATTAACCGCCAGCGCCTGCACACTTTCCTCCCGTAGGACTGACCGATGGGGAGCGACACTCACGGTGTGCTCAGAATTTCAAATTGCCGAGTGAGGACGACATGGCCAACTGACCGATGTTCTGGTCATCCAGGTCAGCCGTGGTCTTGTCCTTCCAGCGCTGCTCGTCCCAGATCTCGAACTTCGCGCCCTGGCCGACCAAGACGATCCGCTTATCCAAAAAGGCGAACTCGCGCAGGTGCTGAGGCAGCAGGATGCGCCCCTGGGCGTCCATCTCGATCTCTTCCGCGTTGCCCAGGTAGAGGCGCTGGACGGAACGGGCGGCGTCGTCAAAGGCGGGGAGGGCAGCGAGGTCGCACTCGATCAGCTCCCAGGTCTGGACCGGAAAAAGCAGCAGGCATCGCGCCCGATCCACCGTCAGGATCAGGTTTGCATCACCCACGGCCAACAGACGCTCGCGTTGCTTGGTTGGGATCGCGAAACGCCCCTTGGCATCCAGATTCAGGTACGCGGACCCACGAAACACTCAATCCCCCCATGACACCCTATTTTGCCATTTTTTTCCACTTTTCCCCACTCCATGTTCATATTAGTCAGGGTATCCGCTATCGTCAAGCATCCTTAACCAGGATTTTTGTTAAGGCTCAGCGACTTAAAGTGGAACCCGAGAATTGTCCTACAATTACTGACAAAAGATATTTAAATCAGAAGGATACAGGTGTGTATTCGAGGGAAATCTGGAATAAGGGGGCGTGACGGGCGCGCCACCAGCAAAAATCAGGCCGGCGCCAGGGGATGGGAGGGAGTGGGGAGTCGGCCTGTAAGCCGGGTTCTGTCGTGGACAGTCATTCATCTGGGACGCATGTCACCATGCGCCTCGAGCGACCTACCCGGGGGCACGCGCGGGCCGCGCACGGCAGCCAAGGACTGTCCGCCCCCTATTTGGTCTTGCTCCGGGTGGGGTTTACCCTGCCGCCGATGTTGCCACCGGCGCGGTGCGCTCTTACCGCACCATTTCACCCTTACCTCTCCTTTTCCGGCAGTAACAGGAAAAAGAATGGCGGTATATTTTCTGTGGCACTTTCCGTGGGCTCGCGCCCCCCAGGTGTTACCTGGCACCCTGCCCTATAGAGCCCGGACTTTCCTCCCTCCCCGCGAACGGGAAAAGCGACTGTCCGGCCAACTCCCCGGGGGCATTCTAACAGATTCCTGGACCCGGCCCGCGGGTCCAGGACCGGCTGGCGGCCATGGCCGCAAGACCGGCCACCCCGGACGATGAAAGGCATGCGTGGGAGCGGCTTCAGCCGCGACGAGGCCACGCAAATTGGTCCGGTCTGACCGCCGATTCCGATTGTCCCTACCCCCGATCCGCCTTAGCTTTCTCCCATGCGCCAAGCCATCGACCTCAAAATCGACTGTGTCTTCAAGGACGGCGAGCACCTGGATGCCGACCACAGAAATGAGGCAAGCCATGAGTACCCTGAAAGCCTTCTCCGAGCAAGAGCACGCCTACGACCGCTACCAGGCGCGGCAGAATTCCTGCGCGAGCAAAGCTGCATTCAAGGCCGCCTGCGGAAGGCCGAAACGGCACTTGAAGAGCGAGGCGCCGCGCTGAAAGCCGAGCGGCAAGCGAAAGAGGCCGCGCTTCAAGCGAAAGATGCAGCCCTAGCTGATGTCGAGCGACTCAAGGCATTGTTGCAGGAGGCGCGTCCTGCCGCGGGTTCTTGAAGCCGTCCCGCTTGTGCGTGACTCCGCTCCCGAGACCGGTCAGGGGCCTTGATCATAAATCCGCCCAAGACAAAGCGTGGAAGTCGCTTATAAGCGTCGAAGGGGTTGGCAGGACCTATGAACTTTCATACACTTGGAAGTGCAAACTAACCAAGGGCAGTAAAAAATGTCCGAAGATCCTGCCGCGAGAAACTTTAGCCCAGATGCCGGGCGTTCGCCACCCACCCGTTGC
>JADNEJ010000439.1 GCA_016292295.1 Candidatus Thiodictyon intracellulare | reverse complement strand
CCTCGACCACGTCGCGTGCCAGGTGGTCCTTGGACAGCCAGTCCTGCACCGACAGTGGCAAAAGCAAGTCAGTGTCGCGGTCCATCGGGTGGAAGCGGTGCATCGGCAGTAGCACTCTGGCCATCAGGGTTGATCCCGACAGTGTACCGGACCCACCGCCCCGACGGGGCCCCGAAGTCCAACAGGCTGCTAGCCTTGAACACCTACTGCGACCAGTTGCTGGACACCGCCACCCCGCCCTGGCCACCCAGTTGGGGATCTAGACGCACAGGCGAGCAGCATCGGCAACGGCGTCCTGTGGACCAGGCGCCTGCGCACCTCCATGGCTCTCGCGGACTGGGCCGCGGCCGCGGGCGAGCGACTGGGGCGAACCGGGACCTTAGTGGCCGGCAACGAGCGGCCGGTGCAACACCTCGCCTGGTGCACGGGCGGCGGCCAGGACTACATTGAGGCCGCGGCGGCGCTGAGGGGACGCTGGAGGGTCGAGGCTCTTCCTGAGCGTGGGGAGATCGCCGAGCAAACCACCCACGCCGCACGGAAATTCGGCATCGCCTATCTGGCGGCCGGCCACCACGCCATCGAGCGTTACGGGGTGCATGCCCTGGGCTGCCACCTGGTCCTGCACTTCGAACTGGACCACCATTATGTCGAGATCGACAACCCGGCCTGACACCTGAATTTCCTGCCGCTTCTCCCGCGGGCTGCAGAAGCGTACGAGTGACCCCTCGCGGCCTTCGCCCGACCCCGGGAAAATGCCGATGACCCCGCGTGGTTACTGAGGTTTCCACCTTGACCTGGGGCGCCCGAATCACGGAGAATGCCCGGTCGGTTTTAAAGCGATTTTGCATCTATTTTTTCCCTTTTCCACCACACGCGCAAGGCCGGCTTATCGGGAGTCGGCAGCACCTGTCTCACCCGGGGGTTAGTCGTAAATGAGCGCACCAGGCGTTAATCAGAGCAGGCGACGGTTACTCGTCGCCGCGACCACAGCGGTTGGCGCCGTCGGCGTCGGCTTCGTGGCCGTTCCCTTTATCTCATCCATGAATCCAAGCGCCAGGGCCCGGGCGGCCGGCGCCCCAGTCGAGGCGGACATCAGTAAACTGGAGCCGGGCGCCCTGCTGCGCGTCAAGTGGCGCGGCAAACCGATCTGGATCGTGAGCCGGACCTCGGCGATGCTCGCCGCCCTGCCGACCTTAGACCCGAATCTCGTGGACCCGAACTCCGCGGTCGCCCAGCAGCCGGACTACTGCAAGAATCCTACCCGTTCACTCAAGCCCGAGTACTGGATCGCGATCGGCATCTGCACCCACCTGGGCTGCTCGCCGACCTTCCGCCCGGAATTCGGCCCGGACGACCTGGGCAAGGACTGGAAGGGCGGTTTCTTCTGCCCCTGTCACGGCTCGCGGTTCGACTTGGCCGGTCGGGTGTTCAAGGGCGTGCCCGCACCGACTAATCTGGTGGTCCCGATCCACATGTATCTCAACGACACCACGGTCCTGGTGGGTCAGGATCAAGGAGCCGCGTAAATGAGCGCACAAGAGACGACAACCACCGGCTTCATGGGCTGGATCGACAAACGGTTCCCTGCCACCAAGGTCTGGAACGAACATCTGGCCCAGTATTACGCCCCCAAGAACTTCAACTTCTGGTACTATTTCGGGTCCCTGGCCATCCTAGTCCTGGTCCTGCAAATCGTCACTGGGCTTTTTCTGGCGATGAGCTACAAGCCCTCGGCGGCCGAGGCCTATGCCTCGGTCGAGTACATCATGCGCGACGTCGAGTGGGGCTGGCTGATTCGCTACCTGCACTCCACCGGCGCCTCGGCCTTCTTCGTCATCATCTATCTGCACATGTTCCGCGCCCTACTCTATGGCTCCTACCGCAAGCCGAGGGAATTACTGTGGATTATCGGCGTGATAATCTACCTGGTCATGATGGCGACGGCCTTCATGGGCTATCTGCTGCCCTGGGGCCAGATGTCCTACTGGGGTGCACAGGTCATCGTCAACCTGTTCGGCGCGGTGCCCAATATAGGCCCGGACCTGTCCACCTGGATCCGCGGCGACTATGTCATCTCCGACGTGACGCTGAATCGCTTCTATGCGCTGCACTTCATCATCCCCTTCGTCCTGGCGGCGCTGGTCTTTATCCACGTCGTGGCACTGCACGCGGTCGGCTCCAACAACCCGGATGGGATCGAGATCAAGGACGACCTCAAGGGCAACCGCTGGAGCCCGACTGCACCGGCCGACGGCATCCCCTTCCACCCCTATTACACCGTGAAAGACCTGGTCGGCACCGTGGTTTTCCTGGCTATCTTCTCTGCCATCGTCTTCTTTGGTCCGGGCTTTTTCGGCGTCTTCCTGGAGGCCCCGAACTTCCAACCGGCCAACCCCATGGTGACCCCGCTGCATATAGCCCCGGTGTGGTACTTCACGCCTTTCTACGCCATTCTGCGGGCGGTGCCGCCCATGTATGACTCCCAGTTCCCGGGCGTGATCGCAATGTTCGCGTCGATCCTGATCATGTTCCTGCTGCCTTGGCTGGATCGCAGCCCGGTCAAGTCCATCCGGTACAAGGGCAAAGTGACCAAGGTCGCCCTGGGGATCTTCGTGGTGTCCTTTATCTCTCTGGGCTACCTCGGGATGATGCCCGTCAGTGCGCTCGCGACCGTCATGTCGCAGCTCTTTACCGTTCTATATTTCGCGTTCTTCCTGCTGATGCCGATCTACAGCAGTTTGGACAAAGTCAAGCTGGTTCCGGAGAGGGTCACCGCATGAACAAGCTGTTAGCCGCTTTCACCCTAGCCCTGGTGCCCGTCCTCGGGTTCGCCAACACGGAGCCGCAAACACAACAGGCGAACATCGACCTGACCAACCAGGCGTCATTGCAGAAC
Organism: Candidatus Thiodictyon intracellulare; assembly: GCA_016292295.1. Taxonomy (GTDB): domain Bacteria; phylum Pseudomonadota; class Gammaproteobacteria; order Chromatiales; family Chromatiaceae; genus Thiodictyon; species Thiodictyon intracellulare. The sequence goes on along the minus strand of JADNEJ010000439.1, from coordinate 4,531 downwards.
GGCGCCAAGTACTACACTAGCTACTGCATGGGATGCCACTCGCTCCAGTATATGCGCTACAACCGCATGGCCAAAGACCTGGGGATCGACGACGCAAACCTGCGCAAGTACTTCCTGGTCGGCGACGCCAAGCCGGGCGACCTCATGACCAGGGCCATGCGCGTGGACGACGCCGAAAAATGGTTCGGGGTCCCGTCCCCCGACCTCACCCTGGTAACTCGCTGGCGCAGCCAGGACTGGGTCTATACCTATCTCAAGAGCTTCTACGTGGACCCGACCAGACCCTGGGGCGTCAACAACGTCATGTTCCCGAACGTGGCCATGCCCAACGTCCTGGGTAGCCTGCAGGGACAGCAGAAGGCCGTCATGTCGCACCACGCGGGCGCGACGCCGGTAGCGGAGGGCGTCGAGCCACTCACGGCCGGCACCCTGAGCCCGACAGAGTACGACGCCATGATCCGTGACCTCACCAACTTCCTGACCTATGCAGGTGAGCCGGTGCAACTGGAGCGGCAGCGCCTCGGCGTCTGGGTGCTGATATTCCTTGCTGTCCTCTTCATCTTCACCTATTTGATGAAGAAAGAGTTCTGGAAGGACGTTCACTGAGCTGACTGACCCGCAGCGCCCCCGGTTCCCGGGGCGCTGCCCTTGCCTCGCCGGCGAACGACCCGCACCGCGGACCAACCGCCTCCAACGTCGCGGAATGGAATGATCGGAGCCAGGTTAAATCGCCCGACCGCCGAACAGTATCCCCCAAAAAAGCACCCTCGGGCAGTGCCTCGACACGCTATACTCGCGGGTTGAAGTACGGCGCGTGCATTCCCCCTCCCCTCGCCCACGTCAGGGTCTACCTGGCACCGGCATCCCACAGAGGCAAGCCGCGCGCCGACACCACACCGCGCGGCCTGGAAGGGTTGGCGCTTGGAGTTCTTCGGTCGCTGCCGGGCTGCGCCTCGGCGCTAAATGAGGGAACGCCGACAGTGGCCGTGAGCAGACGAGCTGTAATGACCCTATTTTCTGATCACCTTTGTCCCTACTGCCATCGGGTCCGAATGGTCCTTGCCGAAAAGGGCATCGCGGTGGACGTGGTCGATGTTGACGCCAAGAACCTCCCGGACGAGGTCATGGATTTCAATCCCTACGGCACCGTGCCGACCCTGGTCGACCGCGACCTGCGGCTCTATGAGTCGCGCATCATCATGGAATATCTGGACGAGCGCTTCCCCCACCCTCCGCTGTTGCCCGTTGACCCGGTGTCGCGCGCCAATGCGCGGCTCTTCATGTACCGTATCGATCACGACTGGTATCAACTGATAGGGCGCGGTTTCAACGGCACCGCGGAAGAAAAAACCAAGGCACGCAAGCAATTGCGTGAGAGCCTCATTACCTCGGCGCCGATTTTCGCCGCCCACCCGTTCTTCATGAGCGACGAGTTCTCACTGGTGGACTGCTGCGTCGCGCCCCTGTTGTGGCGGCTGCCCGCACTGGCCATCGAGATCCCGGAGCAGGCCAAGGCGGTCCGCAACTATATGACGCGGATCTTTGCCTGGGAGGCTTTCCGTTCAAGTCTGACCGAGGCCGAACGGGAGTTGGTAACTGACCTGTGATCGGCCCTAGGAGCCGCGGATGAACACCCAAGACGGGTCCATGACCTCAACCAAGCCCTATCTGGTCCGCGCCATCTACGAATGGATTCTGGACAACCAGATGACCCCGTACGTTCTGGTGGACGCACGCCACCCGGGTACGCGCGTGCCGAACGAATTCGTCGAGGACGGCCAGATCGTTCTCAACATCGCCCCCAGCGCCGCCCATGGCCTGATGATGGACAATGACTGGGTGCGCTTCAGCGCGCGCTTCGGCGGAGTGACGCGTAACATCGAGATCCCGTGCGAAGCTGTGCTGGGCATCTTCAGCCGCGAAAACCACCAGGGAATGGCCTTCCACCCGGCTGAGCCCTCGGATGAGGCAACGGGCAACGATGCATCACCCCAAGAAGACAGCGCCGCCCCCGTGTCGGCGGATCGTCGACCGAAGGGCGATGGGAGCAGCCCAGGCAAGGGCAAAGGACGGGGCGGCCCCAAACTGACCATCGTCAAGTAGCGCCGCTCGCCGGGCCGAAGCGGCGCGGCCCGCCTGGCCGACACAGTCGTCATCGCGGGGCTGAACCGCTCAGGTATCTTCGATCTGCTCGGACAGGCCAAAGCTCAGGTCCTCCAGACCCAGCCCCCGCATCACCAGGTAGCCGCCGCGGCGGCCCACCCCCTCTTCGCTGAAATCGAACCGGTAGACCCGGCGCAGACGCACCCCCTCGCGGCCCCAAGCCAGGCGCAAACGGCGAAAAGCCACGGCCTGGTCGAGCAACTGCAGGTCCCGCTGCTCGCAGGCCGCGCGGCAGATGCCAAGCGCAATCTCCCGCGCCCGCAGGCTGTCGAGCCAAAACCAGCCGAGCAGTAAGAAGGCAAGGATGGCAGCTAGATCGCTCATAGATCTGGCATAGTACCATCGCGGACGCCCGCGGCCCTGCGGATCTCGAAACGTTACCGCAGCCGCAAAAGTTCACATCACTTCATGAGCCCGTAATGCCGACCCGCCCGCACCGCCGGGAAGACCTCCAGCCGCGCTGCCATTGCGCCGCGCTGGCCCTGAAGCGTCTGGTCCTCGCCATCCGCGCCACGCTGGCCTTCGGCGCGGCGGTGGTCATGCCCCAGGATAGCGCCGCCGCAAGCATCACCTGCACGGTCACGGCGCAAAACCCGGCGACGGTCAGCGGCAATGACACCTACACCGACACGTACAATGTCGAAAACGGCGGGGTGTTGAGCATCACCAACACCGGCAACCTGAATATCGCATCGCCCTTGAACACCAATACCGGCGGCACCGTAGCCAATTCAGGCACGATCCAGACCGGCGCCCAGACCGACTGGAAAAACTACAGCAGTTTCGCCAATGCGGCCGGCGCGACGCGCCAACCTGAGTCTCGCGGGATTCGTCAATTATTCCTCGGGCGTCGTCACCAATGCCGGCAACCTTGCCAACAACGCCAGCGGCAACTTCTCGAACGCCGGCAGCCTGAGCAATGCCGCCGGGGGCAGCGTCACCAATTATGGCAGCTTCGGAAACGCCGCGGCTGGCAACCCTCAGCAACGCCGGCAGTATCTACAACACGGGCGCCTGCGCGGTGTTCAACAATGCCGGCCAGCTCGTCAACAGCGCCAGAGCCGCGCTCACCAACGGCGCCACCTTGGTCAACCAACAGACCGTCGAGCTGGTGTTCTGGATTGGCCTTAATCATAATTCCGCCCACCTTGTTCAGTCCCGGCGTCGCCGCTTCCTTGCAGAACATAGTCTTGCGCGCGCAAACCCACATGGGCCAGCCAGCCTTGGGCGGATTTGTGATCAAGGCCTTCTGGATCATCAAATCGGTGATGGGCTTCCGCCAATTTCTCACCCGTGGACTGGATAACGTCCAGGGCGAGTGGACGCTGGTCTGCCTGGCGTGGAACCTGAAACGGATGGCCGTATTACGTCTGCAGTAAGGGCAACACCGCGGAAAACTGCGTTTCTAGCCGAGAATAGTATCTTTTTTGCCACAAAAGCCCGTCAAAGGGCCTCAGGCAGTAGCGCTGGTCGCTAAGTCCAACAGGCTGCTAGGAAACGGCGTCCGGTCAATGATCGCCAAGCACTTGCCCGGCGGAAAAAGGAAAAACCTCAGGAAATACGCTTTCGTCCAGACCGGTTTCACCAGCGGCCTGCAGGATGGCTCGCGCATAGGCATCGCTCAGGAACTCTGCGAGGCGTGCGCGCAGACTGGGATTCTGGTGTAGCAGCGCCGCAGCATCGAAACGCTGAATCTTGATGGTCAGAGGCCAACTGTTGCCGCGTCGCTGCGGCTGGTACTGCCATTTCAGCAGATGCGCCAGCAGAATGCCCAGGCGGCTGACGAGTTCGCGGCGTTCATGCGCGCTCATGCCTTCCAGTTCCTCCGATAGATGCTCGACATCCAATTCGCTACAGCGGCCTTGGCGGCACAGCTCGGCCTGTTCTTGTGCCCATTGCGCGAAATCGGCCTCGTAAAGATTGTTCATCCGAATTACCACATGAATTAAGCTCGCCATTCGCCGCGCATGGCAACCAGCAGATTTGCGACGAGGAGCCGTTTACGCCAACAGCACTTTACACGAGAATAGCGGTACAGTGTTTTTCCTATTAATAAATCGTGCTAGTGAGTCGCAGCGACCTCGATCATGACTCCGGCCACGCTACTGGACTGGAGGTCGCTGGCCCGCACAGCGGACCCTACGGGCGCGGGGCCCTAGTACCTCGCAATGGAGTCGCTTGGACCACTTCAGGCTAGACCGCCAGCGGCTTTCCCTGGTATGCTAAGCAGAAAGGCTTGACGATTGTCTCATTGAAGTAATCGATGAATTTATTGACCTTATCGCATAGATTTTCGACCGAAAGAAAATGTCTTCGTCGAATAACTTTGCGGGCCAAGATCGAGAACAAAATTTCAATCTGATTCAGC
>JADNEJ010000102.1 GCA_016292295.1 Candidatus Thiodictyon intracellulare | reverse complement strand
TTGCCGGTGGCCGCGACGCGGGCAGCACGCGCCGCGCGCTTCGCCTCGTACTCGGTCGAGACCATCAGCCTGGCGCTCCTGACCAACGACCGGGCCGACGGCGAGACCGCGGAATACCGCCGTGAACGCGACGGTTGCGGAGTTGCGCTTCCGCTCCCGGACCAGAAGATCGAGGTCTGGCTTACTCGGTTACGAGTTGGGAGCGCTTTGTCCGCGAGAAAGGCTTTGAAAATGGCCGCCAGAAAGGCCGACAGGAAGGTCGTCAAGAAGGCGAGGCCAAGGCCCTGCTGCGGCTGCTGCACGCCAAGCTCGGTCCGCCGTCACCCGACCTGGCCGCCCGCATCCAGGCGGCAGCCTCGGACCAGATCGAGGTCTGGCTTACTCGGGTCCTGAATGCCACCAGCCTCCAGCCTGTCGGAGGTCTTCGACCTGCACTGAGCGCATCTTTATTGAGCACACAGCGAGCCCCTCGCGGCCCGCCGCCAAGGCTGAAGCCTTGGACTCCAAGCGGGCCGATCGCGAGGCCTGACCGCGACTGAGATTCTGGTCAGTTCAACCACCCACGGAGAACGCCCAATGGCAAAACGCCCCGGCGGCGAGCTAGCGACCCGCCCGCTGCACTTCATCTGGATCGCCGACTGCTCGGGCTCGATGTCCGTGGACGGCAAGATTCAGTCGCTCAATACCGCGATCCGCGAGGCTTTGCCGCATATGCGCGCGGTGGCGGACGAGAACCCCAATGCCGAGATCCTGGTGCGGTCACTGACCTTCGGGAGCGGTGCCCAATGGCAGATTTCGCAGCCGACGCCGGTCGCCGACTTCAAATGGACCGACCTGCAAACCAACGGGCTGACCGACATGGGCCTGAGGCTGCGCATGATGGCCGAGCAGTTGCAAATGCCGTCGATGACCGACCGCGCCTTGCCACCGGTGCTGGTGCTGGTTTCCGACGGCCAGCCCACCGACAATTTCACCGGGGAGCTCGCGGCTCTAGGGCAAGAAGGCGGTGCGCATCGCCATTGCCATCGGCGAGGACGCCGACACCGACGTCCTGCAGCGCTTCATCGGCCATCCGAAGGTCAAGCTGCTCCAGGCCAACAATCCCGAGACTCTGGTGCGGCACAAGTGCGGCACATCAAGTTGGGTCTCTCGACCGCCGTGCTCAAGTTCGCCTCGGCCCCGGCGAGCCAGGCAGCCGGACTCGCGGCGGGGCAGAACGTGCCGATCCCGGCTCCGCCGACGACACCCACCGGCCCGCAGGCACTGGACGATGTTTGGTGAGCCGGTGACCGGCACGGTCCCAACCGGATGGCGGGCGCTGCGGGCCAGCGTGCGCGGGGCCCCTCATTGGCGCTCCGGCCTGCCCAATCAGGACGCGGTGCGCATCGCCCCCTGTGCCCTCGCGTACGGGGCGGATAGCGGCGCCGCCGCGGCTCTGGTCCTCGCGCTCGCTGACGGGCACGGTAGCCCGAAGAGCTTTCGCAGCCAACAGGGCGCGCGCCTCGCCGTCGTGGTGGCCTTCCACGCACCCGCTTTCATCCTCTATCTGCAACTCGGCGATGGCAATCTACTGACGGTCTCGGCCGACGGCAGGGTCAGACGCCCGCTGCCGCCGGATGCGCGGCTGCTCGGCAACGAGACTACCTCGCTCTACGCCCGCCAGACCCTGGCGGGTGCGCCGCCCGCGCTGATCCTCGCCGTCAGCGACGGTTACGCCAACGCCTTTCGCGACGACGACGGCTTCCGGCAGGTGGCACATGATCTCTGGGCGATGCTGCGCGGCGAGGGCGAGGCGGGGGTAAGTCGGCACCTGCGCGGCTGGCTCGATGAGGCATCGCAGCAGGGCAGCGGCGACGACATCAGCGTTGGTATCCTGTGGCGGGCATCTTGAGGCGGCCCGCCAGACCCGCCGACCCCAGGAGGGACGGCCACAAGAGGTTGCCGTTCCACTCGCACCCTGCCACGATTGGACCCGCGCCCCACCGAAGCAGTCGGTCTGCCGCTCAGGGCACCCGTTCGGTGCCTGGAACAAGAACCACAGAGGGTGCCCGGCAGGGCCCCCCGCACGAGGACCGGAATGTGTAGCGACTCGGCACCGTCATCGACACCGCCCGGCCCGCGGGCCCTGCGCCCGCGTTACCCACCAGTCCCGCGCCCGTCCCGGCGGCGGCCGCCTTGCCCGCGGCCGGCGCTACCACTCCCAACCACTCGCCATAGAGGAGATTACGGTGCAAACCATCGAGCTGAAGGCGCCCCTGGATGGCGTCATCCTGCCACTGGAGCAGGTCCCGGACCCGGTCTTTGCCCAAAAGATGGTGGGCGACGGGGTGTCCATCGATCCGCTGTCACAGGTCCTGGTCGCACCCTGTGCGGGGGTCGTGACGAACGTCCATCGGGCCGGCCATGCGGTGACCATGACCGCGCCCACGGGCGTCGAGCTGATGATGCACATCGGCCTGGACACGGTGAATCTGAAGGGCGATGGGTTCACACCCAAGGTCGTCGCGGGACAGACGGTGGCCGCGGGTGACGCCCTGATCGCCTTCGACGCAGACTTTATGGCGACCCATGCCAAGAGCCTGCTGACCCAGATCGTGGTGACCAACGGCGAGCGGGTTGCCGCCTACCATCCGGCCACTGGCCTGGTGCGGGCGGGCATCGACACCGTGTTGAGCCTTGACCTTGCCGAGGGGGGCGCGGCCGCGGCCGAGGCAACCGGCAAGCGAGTGATCTCCGAGGCGGTAGTGATCCCCAACCCGACCGGGCTGCATGCCCGCCCGGCGGCGGTGCTCGCCAATCTGGCCAAGCGCTTCCAGTCGCGAGTCATGATCCAGCGCGGCGACGATCAGGCCAACGCCAAGAGCCTGGTCTCCATCATGAGCCTGTCGATCGAGCAGGGCGACAAGGTGGCGCTGATCGCCGAGGGGCCGGACGCGGAGGAGGTCATCGCCCGTCTGGCCCCGGAACTAGCCTCCGGTCTGGGCGACGAGGGCAGTACTCTGGCCCCGGCGCCGGCCACGACCGAGATCAGCGCGGACGCCGCCCCTGCCCCGCGCCCTCACTCCGACGACCAAAACCTGCTGCTCGGCGTGGCCGTCTCACCGGGGCTCGCGGTGGGCAAGGTGTGGCGCCTGCGGCGCGAGGAGATCGAGGTCCAGGAGGCTGGCGAGGCTCCCAACCAGGAGCGCCGCCGCCTCGAGGACGCGCTGGATCTCGCCCGCAACCAGCTCGAGGCCCTGCAGGCGGAGCTGCGCGGCCAGGCCGACCCGGCCAAGGCGGCGATCTTCGCCGCCCATCAGGAGTTGCTGGGCGACTCGGGCCTGCTGGATATCGCCGAGAGTGCCATCGCCAAGGGCAAGAGCGCCGCTTTCGCCTGGCGGGCCGCCTTCACCACCCATGCGGAGGGTGGCCTGGCACGGCTGCGCAACGCCCTGCTGACGGGGCGTGCCAATGAGCTGCGCGACGTGGGCCAGCGGGTGCTCGCCATCATCACCGGGGTCCCGCTGGAGGACCCCCAGGCCCCAGCGGACAGCATCCTGATCGCCGAGGACCTGAGCCCGTCGGACACCGCCCGACTCGATCGCAGCCGGGTACTGGGTTTTGCCACTGTCGGCGGTGGTTCGACCTCCTACGTCGCCATCATCGCCCGCTCACTGAACATCCCCGCGGTGGCCGGGCTCGAGCCGCGCGCCATGGATCTGGCGGACGGCACGCCGGTCATCCTGGACGGCAGCAAGGGCAGCCTGCGCCTGAACCCGAACCCGCTCGAGATCGCCCGCATCAAGACCCTGAAGGAGCGCCAGGCGACCCGGCGCGCCAACGACCTAGCCGCCGCCCTGGACCCTGCGGCGACGAGCGACGGTCACCGCATTGAGGTGGTCGCCAACATCGGCGGCCTGGAGGACGCGGCCCGCTCCGTGACTCTGGGCGGTGAAGGCGTGGGCCTGCTGCGCTCCGAATTCCTCTACATGGACCGCACGTCCGCCCCCACTGAGGAGGATCAATACGCCATCTACTCGGCCATCGCCAAGGCGCTGAACGGGCGGCCGCTGATCATCCGCACGCTCGACGTGGGCGCGGACAAGCCGCTGGCCTATCTGCCAATGCCGCGCGAAGAGAACCCCATGCTCGGCATTCGCGGGGTGCGCCTCGGGCTCGACCGTCCGAAGATCCTGCGCACCCAGGTGCGCGCCATCCTGCGCGCCGGCCAGGGTAACCGCCTGCGCATGATGTTCCCGATGATTGCGACGCTCGATGAGATCCGCTCGGTGAAGGGCCTGGTGGAGGAGGAGCGCGCGCGTCTGGGGGTCGCCGATATAGTGGAGTTGGGCATCATGGTGGAGGTGCCAGCGGCTGCCGTCCTAGCCCGCCAGTTCGCCCGTGAGGTGGACTTCTTCTCCATCGGTACCAACGACCTGACTCAATACACCCTTGCCATGGACCGCGGCCACCCCAAGCTCGCGACCAAGGCTGACGCCATGAACCCGGCGGTGCTGCAACTCATCGCCCAGACCGTCGAGGGAGCCGCGGCTGAGGGCAAATGGGTGGGGGTCTGCGGCGGTCTGGCCAGCGACTCGCAGGCGGTACCCATCCTGGTGGGCCTGGGTGTGACGGAGCTGTCGGTCAGTGTCTCGTCCATCCCGGCCGTCAAGGCACAGGTGCGCGTCCGCTCGCTCCCGCAATGCCAGGACCTGGCAGAGCAGGCACTCGCCCAGGACAGCGTCGCCGCGGTGCGCGCCCTGGTGCCCCTGGATTATTGAATCTGAATTCGCCCTGGAGAAACAGATGAGTTTTCAAACCGTTTGGGGCACCACCTTCGGTGGTCTGCAAAAGATCGGCAAAGCCTTGATGCTGCCGGTCTCCGTCTTGCCGATCGCCGGTATCCTGTTGGGTATCGGGGCCTCCATCGCCCGCGAGGCCCAGACCCCCTGGATCGCCGAGATCGGGCGCATCATGTCCGCCTCGGGCGATGCGATCTTCATGATCCTGCCCCTGATCTTCGCCATCGGTGTGGTGCTTGGTTTCACCAAGAACGACGGGGTGGCGGCCATGGCCGCCACCGTCGGCTATTTCGTCCTGCTGGCCGCGCTCGGCGTCATCGGACTCCTGTTCATCGGCTGGGTCGCGCCTGTGGAGCCGCTCAAGATCGTGGGCGACGGCGGCAAGACGGTCAACGTGGAATACGACGTGAAGCGCGGGCGCTTCCTGTGTCTCGACAAGGATGGGCGAACGCTGGAGAAGCTGCGCGCCGCGGAGATCAAAGACAACACGCTGACCTGCGATACGGTCAAAGTGCCCTTCATCATCCGGGCCGGTGAAAAGGGTACCATTGCACTCTACGACGCCGGCAAGGGCGACCTAACCCCCTTCCCCGCCGCGAAGAGTCGGGACGAGATCAAAAAGATCTTCGGCATCGAGTCCATCGACACCGGTGTCTTCGGCGGCATCCTGATCGGGCTTCTCTCCGCTTTCCTGTTCAACAGGTATTACCGCATCTCGCTCCCCTCCTATCTCGGGTTCTTTGCCGGCAAGCGCTTCGTCCCGATCGCGGTCGCCTTCGCCGCCATTGGCCTGGCGGCAATCCTCGCTGTCATCTGGCCCCCCATCGGGGCCGGCATCCGCGACTTCGGCGACTGGGCGGCCTACGGCAACCCGGCGGCGGCGGTTACCATCTATGGCGTGGTGGAGCGTATGCTCCTGCCCTTCGGCCTGCACCACATCTGGAACGTACCCTTCTTCTTCGAGGTCGGCACCTATGTGGACCCGACCACCGGCAAGACGGTCCACGGCATCATCAGCCGCTTCTTCGCCGGCGACTATGAGGCAGCCATCCTGGGCGGCGGCTTCGTCTTCAAGATGTTCGGCCTGCCCGCCGCGGCACTCGCCATCTATCACTGCGCCAAACCCAAGAACAAGGCGCGCATCGCTGGCATCATGGGCTCGGCGGCCCTGACCGCCTTCCTCACCGGCGTTACCGAACCGCTGGAGCTCTCTTTCCTGTTCGTCGCCCCGCTGCTCTATGCCGTACATGCCGTACTACTGGGCCTGGCCTATCTCAGCACCTACCTGCTCGGTGCACGCCTAGGCTACAGCTTCAGCCACGGCTTCATCGACTATGCGCTCTACTACCTCAATGATATCAAGCCCTGGATCATCCTGGTGCTGGGACCCATTTTCGCGGTCGTCTATTACGTCCTGTTCCGCACCCTGATTCAGTGGTTCGACCTCAAGACCCCCGGGCGCGAGACCGAAACCGTCGAGGAGGTCGATGTTAAGGCCGCGGTCACGGATGACTTCGCCCGGCAACTGGTGCTGGCCTTCGGCGGCAAGAGCAACATCCGCGGGCTCGACGCCTGTGTCACCCGCCTGCGGGTCGAGGTGGCGGACATGGGCAAGGCCAACCCGGAGAAGCTCAAGGCCCTGGGCGCGGCGGACGTAGTCACCGTCGGCAAGAGCCTCCAGGCGATCTTCGGCCCCCGCTCGGGTAATTTCAAGACCGGCATGGAGGAATACCTGGACACCGCCGGCCCCGAGGCCGAACTGCCGAGCGGTGCCGACGCACCCCAGGTCCAGTACAAGGCCGAGACCTTGAAGCCCCGCGCCCGCGACGCCGAGGCCCCGGCCAAGGCCCGTGCCATGCTGGCGAGCCTGGGCGGTGCGTCCAATGTGCGCCAGGCCGAGGCCGCCGCCGAGACCCGGCTGCGGGTGATCTTGACCGATGCTACCGGACTGGATGAAGCGGCGCTCAAGGCGGCCGGGGTGCAGGGTATACTGCGGCTGCCCGGCAATGTGCTGCATTTATTGGTCGGGCTCAATGCCGATCAGTATGCGGCGGAGATGAAGGCGGCGATGGTGAGGTGAGCAAGCGCAACCGTCGGTGACTCTGGAACGGGACGGGGCATTGGCCCCGTCCCTAACATTTATCTGAGCGAGTTCGTGTAGCGCGAGTTCGTGTAGCGACACCTAACTCGGAGAGTTGTATGCCATCCATATGCCCGACCTGCAAGACCCGGAGTGCACGGTACGAAAAGGCGGTGCAGCATCTGCGCCGCTACGCAGCTTGAATAATCCGCATAATTGTGCTTGGTCTGGTTCCGCTGACTCCCACGCTCCAACGTGGGGTGAGTCGCGACGCTCAGGGGCGTGTAGGCGCTCGGACCGTTGGAGCGGCCAAGACTGCAACACGAGAAGAGCTCGATTTTGACCATTTTAGGCGACCCCGATGATCGTGCCAGCCGCAACCGGCAATCGGGGGGCTAGGGTCCGCACGGCGGACCCTAGAGGACCATGGAGCCAATCTGTCTGGTCCGCTACGCGGCCCCGGCGCGGCGGCCGGGCATGCCGTGCGCTGCCGCTCAGGCAGTCGCGGTCAGTTGCGCGAGCACGCGCTCTCAGGCGGGGCGGGAAATTACCACCTGATCCTGATCCGCGAGCGAGTTGACGTCAT
>JADNEJ010000507.1 GCA_016292295.1 Candidatus Thiodictyon intracellulare | reverse complement strand
TGCGCCTGTTTGGCCACCGCCTCCTGCACCTGCACCGTCACCGCATACTGGCGGCTGTAGGCGGCCCCGCCGACCGCCGACAGGCCGCTCAGTTCCAGGAACTCACATACCAACTGCACGCCGGCGCCGGCCCGCACCTTGTGCCAAATGGACCGCCGCCACGCCGAGCTTTTCTGCCCGCTCCAGACGTGCGCAGTGCTTCACCATGCACTGCCGCTCGCCAACTAGCAACGGGTGGGTAGCGAACGCCCGGCATCTGGGCTAAAGTTTCTCGCGGCAGGACTTTCGGACATTTTTTACTACCCTGGGTTAGTTTGCACTTCCAAGGGTATGAAAATTGCGGGGTCCTGCCAACCCCTTCGACGCTTATGACCGACTTCCACACTTTGTCTTGGACGGATTTATGACCAAGGCCATCACGTAGATCTCCAACGTCTTTCTCTATCTCATTCGCGAGCGGACCATGTGCGATGCCGACTGTGCGCGGCAGCTCTTCTTTGAGTACGTTGGCATGGTGCGGCAGCATATGGAGACCGTCGATGCCAAGTTCTGTGGTCGTCTCATTCAGAGTCAGGACCTGACCATGGCGAACACGGCCGACCGCGGCCTGTCAGGCTCCATGGAGATCAAACGCATCTTCGCCGCCTATCTCAAGGACTGGTGTGACGAGCTCAAGCGCGAATTGAAGATCGCCGACCACGACGCCTTCGTCAAAGACACCAATCAGATGTTCGGTCTCGTGCTCGATTGCATCCAGCACGAGACCGAGAACCTCTATCCGTTGATTCAGCGGCTGGAGGAGGGGGCGGGGCGCGCCGCCGCCTGAGGAACGGTCACTAATAAATTAAACAATTCCCAGTCGAAACCGGGTTCTCAAGTGGAGCTTGGGAACCCGGAAAGGCTCAAGCCGTGGGGCGATCAGCTGCGGCTGAAATCTTGGACTCCGGGGCCCGGGGCATCAGAGCAGCAGGGTGCGGATGTCCCCCAGGAGTCGTCCGAGCAGGGTGATGAAACGCGCCCCCGCGGCGCCGTCGATCACCCGGTGGTCATAGGACAGCGACAGTGGCAGCATTAACCGCGGCGTGAATTCTTTCCCGTTCCACACCGGCTTCCTGTCCGAGCGCGATACTCCCAAGATGGCCACCTCGGGGGCATTGACGATGGGGGTGAAGGCGGTGCCGCCGATGCCCCCCAGGCTGGAGATGGTGAAGCAGCCGCCCTGCATGTCGCCGGGCAGCAGTTTGCCGTCGCGGGCCTTTTTGCTGAAATCCATCAGGTTCCTGGCCAGGTCGTAGATGCCCTTCTTGTCCACGTCCCGCACTACCGGGACTACCAGTCCATTGGGGGTATCCACGGCGACACCGATATGGGTGTAGTGCTTCATCACCAGGGCGTCGCCGTCCGGGGTTAGGGACGACTTGACCGTGGGCATACGGTTCAGGGCTGTGGCGACGGCCTTGAGCAGGAAGGGCAAGAAGGTTAGTTTCACCCCCGCCGCCTCTGCGGCGTCCTTCTGCGCCTTGCGGAAGGCCTCCAACTCGGTAATGTCCGTCTCATCGAATTGGGTGATGTGGGGTATCGAGAGCCAGCACCGGTGCAGGTGTCGGCCGCTGAGCTTCTGGATGCGGGAGAGTTCTTTGACCTCTACAGGGCCGAACTTGGAGAAGTCCACGGCCGTGGCGGCGGGGAGCGCGAAGGACAGGGCGCCCGCGGCGGGTGCCGCGGCCCCCTGGGCCAGGGTGCGCTTGACATAGCCCTGGATGTCCTCCCGCAGCACACGGTCCTTGGAGCCTGACCCCTTGACCAAGGTCAGGTCGACACCCAGCTCACGCGCCAGCCGCCGCACTGTAGGGCTGGCGTGGGCCTTACGGCCGACACCGCCGATGGCGGCCAAGTCGTCCGAACGCAAGGCCACTGGGGCCTGACGCCGCTCGGCCTCGCCGAGTGCGCGTTGGCTGGTCGCCGGCGCGGGCTGGACGGCCGCTGCCGGGACTGGGGCCGCAGCTGGTGCGGCGCCGCCGCTATCCGCCCGCAGAGTCAGGATCAGGTCGCCCTGGCTCAGTTTGTCCCCGAGTTGGACCGCAATGCCCTCCACCACGCCGGCCTGCGGCGAGGGGACCTCCATGGTCGCCTTGTCGCTCTCCAGGGTCAGGAGGGATTGGTCCTGTTCCACCCGCTCGCCCGGGGCCACCAGGATCTCGATTACGGGGACCTCGGTGTAGTCACCGATGTCCGGGAGCAGGACTGAGATGGTCTCACCGACCCCGCCGGCGGCAGCGGCTGCACCCTGGGTTGGGGCCGCAGTCGGGCCGGCCGGCGGCGGAGCCGACGGGGGTGGTACCGCCGCGCCCTCCGTCGCCAGGGTCAACAGCGGGCTGCCGGCCGCTATTTTGTCTCCGACCTTGACCAGGAGGTCCTGGATCACCCCGCCACGGGGTGCGGGGATCTCCATGGTCGCCTTATCGCTCTCCAGGGTCAGGAGGGATTGTTCGGGTTCGATCCGCTCGCCAGGGGCGACCAGGATCTCGATGATCTCGACCTCGGCGAAATCGCCGATGTCGGGCAACAGAATGGTTTCGAGGTTTGCCACGCTGTGTTCTCCAAAGCCTGTGTTGCCAGGCGTTTCAGACGGTCACCGGATTGGGCTTTTCCGGGTCGATGCGGTATTTTGCGATGGCCTCCGAGACCCTGGCGGCGGGGATCGCCCCCTCGTCTGCCAGCGCCTTGAGGGCGGCCACCGCCACATAATAGCGATTGACCTCGAAGAACTTGCGCAACTGTCTGCGCATGTCGCTGCGGCCGTAGCCATCGGTGCCCAGCACGGTATAGCGGCGCGGGCAATAGGGCCGGATCTGGTCGGCGTAGGCGCGCATATAATCGGTGGCGGCGATGATGGGTCCGCGGGTGTCGACAAGTTGGGCCGTCACGTAGGGCGCCCGCTGTTCGTCCTCGGGGTGGAGCATGTTCCAGCGTTCGACGTCGATGCCCTCGCGCCGCAACTCGTTGAAGCTCGTGACGCTCCATACCGTGGAGCCCACGTCAAAGTCGCGGGCGAGCAGGTCGGCCGCGGCCAGCACCTCGCGCAGGATGGTGCCGGCGCCCAGCAATTGGACCCGGTGGGTGCGCTCCCCGCTCCGCTGGACGCGGTACATCCCTTTCAGGATGCCGGCCACCGTGCGCCCATCAGGGTCCTCGGGCAGGGCCGGCTGAGGATAGTTCTCGTTCATCGTCGTGATGTAATAGAAGTAGCGCTCCTTCTCCTTGTACATGCGCCGTAGTCCGTCCTGGACGATCACCGCCAGCTCATAGGCATAGGCCGGATCATAGGAGATGCAGTTGGGGATGGTCGCGGCCAGCAGGTGGCTGTGGCCGTCCTGGTGTTGGAGCCCCTCGCCCGCGAGCGTGGTGCGCCCGGCCGTACCGCCGATCAGGAAGCCGCGCGCCTGCATGTCACCGGCCGCCCAGGCCAGGTCGCCGATGCGCTGGAAGCCGAACATGGAGTAATAGATATAGAATGGGATCATCGCCTGGCCGTGGTTCGCATAGGCCGTGGCCGCCGCGATCCAGGACGACATGGCCCCGGCCTCGTTGATCCCTTCCTCCAGGATCTGCCCCTTCTTGTCCTCCCGGTAGGACATCACCTGATCGGCATCCACCGGCTGGTAGAGCTGGCCGACGGAGGAGTAGATGCCGACCTGGCGGAACAGCCCCTCCATCCCGAAGGTACGCGCCTCGTCGGGGACTATCGGCACCACCAGGGGGCCGATCTCTTTGTCGCGCAGGCAGATGTTGAGGATGCGCACGAACACCATGGTGGTTGACTGCTCCTTGTCGCCGGTGCCCTTTAGGAGCGGGGCGAAGGCCATCAGCTCGGGAACTTTGAGTGCTGCGGCAGTGTCGTGCCGGGCCGGCAGGAAGCCGCCTAAATCATTGCGCAGTGCGTGGATGTGACACATCTCCTCGCTGTCAGCCGCGGGCTTGTAGAAGGGGGTAGCGTCGAGCTGATCGTCCGACAGCGGGATGTTGAAGCGGTCGCGGAAGGCCTTGAGCGCCACCTCGCCCATCTTCTTTTGAGAGTGGGTGATGTTCATCCCTTCCCCGGCCACACCCATGCCGTACCCCTTGATGGTCTTGGCCAGGATCACCGTGGGCTGACCGGTCGTCTTCACGGCGGCGGCATAGGCGGCATAGACCTTGATCGGGTCATGACCGCCGCGGTTGAGACGCCAGATGTCCTCGTCGGTCATGTTTGCGACCATCTCGGCCAGTTCCGGATACTTGCCGAAGAAGTGCTCGCGGACAAACTTGCCGTCTCGGGCCTTGTAGGCCTGATAGTCGCCGTCCACGCACTCCTCCATGCGCTTTAGGAGCACCCCGTCCTTGTCGCGGGCGATCAGTGGGTCCCAATAATTTCCCCAGATGACCTTGATGACGTTCCAGCCGGCGCCGCGAAAGTCCGCTTCCAATTCCTGGATGATCTTGCCGTTGCCGCGCACCGGGCCGTCCAGCCGCTGGAGGTTACAGTTGACCACGAAAATGAGGTTATCCAGCCGCTCGCGGGAGGCCAACGCGATAGCGCCCATGGACTCGGGCTCGTCCATCTCTCCGTCCCCCAGGAAGGCCCAGACCTTGCGGTTGCTGGTGTTGACCAGCCCCCGGTCGTTGATATAGCGCATGAAGCGCGCCTGGTAGATGGCCATGATCGGGCCGAGCCCCATCGACACCGTCGGAAACTGCCAGAAATCGGGCATCAGCCAAGGGTGCGGATAGGAGGAGAGACCGCCGCCGTCCACCTCCTGGCGGAAGTTGAGCAGGTCGTCCTCGCTGATCCGGCCCTCCAGGAAGGCGCGGGCATAGATCCCCGGGGCTGTGTGGCCCTGGATGAACACTAGATCTCCTCCGTGGTCCGGTGTGCGTGCGTGGAAGAAATGGTTGTAGCCCACGTCGAACAGGGTGGCGGAGGAGGCGAAGGACGCGATGTGGCCCCCCAGTTCCGTGGACAACCGATTGGCATGCACTACCATCGCCATGGCGTTCCAGCGCACGAAGGAGCGGATGCGTCGCTCCATAGCCCGGTCACCGGGGAAGCGCTCCTGCTGCTGGACCGGGATCGTGTTGAGGTAAGCGGTGTTGGCGCTGTAGGGCAGGTGTGCCCCGGAGCGCCGCGCCTTGTCGATGAGACGCTCCAACAGGAAGTGGGCGCGGTGGATGCCCTCCTGTTCCAACACGCCGTCGAGGGCGTCGAGCCACTCTTGGGTCTCTTGGGGATCGATATCGGGTCTGTTGGTCATGACGGTTCCCGGTCAGCGGTCATGGCGGGGGGCGCACAAGGTGAATAATTCAACAGTATATCAGGGTGAACCGGCGACAATGCGGCCGCAATACTAAGGGTGTATGAGTGCAATTTTGTTACGACGCAAAGGTTCTGCTCCGCCAGTGCTGCGACGGGCGCCTGAACGACGTGCGGTTCTGCGGCAAAGCCTCGCTAAATCTCCAGCCACTGAGCTATCGCCGCCTTGAACCCGGCCGCGCTCGTCGGTTTGGCGATGAAGGCATCCATGCCGGCGCTCAGGCAGCGGTCCCGGTCCTCGGCGCTGGTATTGGCGCTGACGGCCAGCACCGAGGCGCGCGGCCAGACGCGCTCGGCCTCCAGGGCGCGCAGGCGGCCTCGTAGCCGTCCATCACCGGCATCTGGATGTCCATCAGGATGTCCATCAGGATGTCCATCAGCACGATGTCGATACCGCCCTTGGCAAAAATCTCCAGGGCCTGGCGGCCGTCGTCCGCGACCAGGACCTCCAGACCCAGCCCGGCGAGCGTGCCGCGCGCGACCTTCTGGTTAACCAGGTTGTCTTCGACCAGCAAGGCGCGTCGGCCGCGGGGCCTGGGTACCGGTTCCGGCGCCTGAGCGCTGCCGGGAGCCAGGGGCAGGCTTACCTGCAGATCCGAGTCTCGGCCCAGCGTGCTCTGTATCCAGATGCGCCCGCCCATCTGGTCCAGGAGCCAGCGGCAGATGACGAGCCCCAGACCGGTGCCGCCATAAACCCGGGTGGTGCCCTCGTCCGCCTGTGTGAAAGGGGTGAAGACCCGTGCCTGAGTCTCGGGGGTCATGCTGATGCCGGTGTCGCGCACGGTGAGCGCCAGCTCGAAGCAACCGTTCGGCAGGGGTCGTCCGCCGATTGCGGCCGTCACCGTGGGCGCAGGCGTGAACTTGAGCGCGTTGCTCACCAGGTTGCGTAGGATCCGGCCCAGGCAGGCCGGGTCCCCGAGCAGGGTATCGGGCAGCCCCGCGGTCAGGTCCACCCGGTAGCTGAGCCCCTTGGCCGCCATCGCTTCGCGAAAGCAGTGCGCGGCCGCTGCCAGCACGGGACCCGGGTCGAAGGGGCTGGACTCGGCCGCGAAGTGCCCGGCCTCGATGGTGAACAGGACCAGAATGTCGTTGATGATGTCGAGCAGGTTTTCGGCGGAGCGGCGGGCGGTGGCCAGACACTGCGCCTGCTCCGGGGTCGGACCGCTGCGATGCAACGCCTCGAACATCCCCAGCACCCTGTTCATGGGGGTTAGAATCTCGTGGCTCACGGTGGCCAGGAACTCGCTCTTGGCGCAGTTGACGGCCTCCGCCTACTCGCGCGCCCGGCGCTGCTCGGCTATGTCCAGATGGATGCCGACCATCCGGTAGGGACGTCCCGCCGCGGTGCGCAGGGCCCGCCCGCGCGCCATGATCCAGAGGTAGTGGCCGTCCTTGTGGCGCAGCCGGTGAACATTCTCATAGATTTCGGTCGCCCCGCTCAAGTAGGCGCGCACCCGCTCCTTGGAGGGCCGCAGGTCATCGGGGTGCACCCGCGCCTCCTACTCGGCGAAGGTATCCTGCACCTCCGCGGGGCGATGACCCAGCATGGCCTTCCAGCGCGGCGACAGGTGGACCCGGTTGGTCTCCAGGTCCCAGTCCCAGAGGCACGCGTTGCTACCTTCCACGGCCATGTTGAGACGCTCCTGTTCGAGCCGCAATTGCTGCATCTGGCCCTCGATGGTCGCCTGATCACGGCGGTTCTGGAGTAGCTCCCCAATCTGCTGGGCGAAGACCACGAAGGATTCCAGGTGCGCGGCGACCAGCCCGCGGTAACGGTCCCGATCGCCCGCCGCCACCTCGCCGATGACGAGCGCGAAGCTGACACTGCCCGGGCCGACGCAGGCGCTGATGACGAGTTGGTGCGCCCCGGCGGGGGCGGCCGGCGGGGGGACGGTCGGCCCCCACCAGTCGGTGCGGGCGCGGCGGAAGCGCTCAGTAGCGAGCAACTCGCACAGGGCCGCGCCGGGGGTAGCGTCGGGGGCGATGCCGACCGCGGCCGCCGGTGCGTCCGCCAGGGTGCCGTCCGGCGCGGTCGGGCGGACCCTGGAGGACCATGGAGCCAATCCGTCTGGGCCGCTGCGCGGCCCCGGCGCGGCGACCGGGCATGCCGCGCGCTGCCGCTCAGGCAGTCGCGGCCAGTTGCGCGAGCACGC
>JADNEJ010000374.1 GCA_016292295.1 Candidatus Thiodictyon intracellulare | reverse complement strand
CCGACACCCGCGCGGTGCGCTGGTTCTTGCGCCGGCTCATGCCGCGACTTGCCGATGGTGCAGGAGCATCGTGTTCATGGACGGCGTTATACACGTCTCATCTGATATTTTCGCTCAGGACCCTAGCGTAACCGGCTGACGTCGATATACTATCGTCCCTATGCTCGACTATATCCTCTCGTTCGCAACCGATCAGGGTCGCGGTCGAAACCATGATCAAGACCGAAGCAGCCACTCCGGGATGGCGGCGAGCGAATTCAGACAGGCCAGTGGGCGCAAGGCGCGCAGCCGCTCGGGTGCGTGCACCCCGTAACAGACGGCCAGGGCGCCTGCGCCGGCATTCGCGGCCATCTGCAGGTCGTATTCGGTGTCGCCGATCATCAGGGTACGGGTGGGCGCGACGCCCAATTCATCCATGATCTCCAGCAGCATCTGGGGGTGCGGCTTGGAAAAACTCTCGTCGGCGCAGCGGGTGGCCTGGAAGTACCCGGCAAGCCCAGTCTCCGCGAGCGACAGCTGGAGCCCGCGGCGGCTCTTGCCGGTGGCCACCGCGAGCAGATAGCCCGCGGTTCTCAGCCATTCCAGGGTTTCCAGTGCCCCCGGAAAGAGTGCCGAGGGGGTGGTGTTGCCCCCCAGGAAGTGTCGCCGATAGTGGTCAGCGACCAGCTGTCGCTGCGCCACATCGGCCGTGGGCCACAGGCGCGCCATGGCCTCGTCCAGCCCGAGACCAATGATGTCGGCGGCCACCTCCCGACTGGGCATGGGTTGGCCGACCTCGACGAAGGCGGCCTGGAGGCAGTCGACGATGCGCGCTTGCGAGTCCATCAGGGTGCCGTCCCAGTCGAAGACGATGAGTGAATAGCTCATCGAGATGCGCCCGATTCCGGATCGGTGGCGCCCGCCGCCAGGCGTGCCAAGACCTGTTCCAACTCGGCCGGCAGCGGCGACTCCACCCGCAGCGGCGCGTCCATGTACTCGGCGCGCACGCCAAGCGTACTGGCGTGCAGGAACAGCCGCCCGAGCCCCAGGGCCTTGAGGCGCCGATTGGCCTCGCAGTCGCCGTACTTGGGGTCCCCCGCGAGCGGGGTCCCCAGGTGGGCGGCATGGACGCGAATCTGGTGGGTGCGCCCGGTGAGCAGGCGCGCCTCCACCAGGATCGCACACCCCTCAGCGCCGTCGGCCCCGACCAGCGGCAGCCGGCACAGGCGCCGAAACTGCGTCCGCGCCTCCTTGCCCCCGACGCGGTCCACCTTGACCACCCGCTCGCCGCCCTGGTCGAGGTTCTTGGTCAGGGGTGCGTCCACCGTCACCTCGGCGTCCGGCAGGTCGCCCAGGATCAGGGCCAGATAGCGCTTGTCCATGGCGCCGGCACGAATCAGCCGGTGCAGTTCGCGCAGCGTGCTGCGGCGTTTGCTGATCGCCAGACATCCGGAGGTGTCGCGGTCCAGCCGGTGCACCAGTTCCAGTTCGGCCCCGGGGCGCAGTTGCCGCAGTGACTCGATCAGCCCGTAGGAGAGGCCGCTGCCGCCGTGCACGGCGAGCCCGGACGGCTTGTCGATCACGAGCAGGCGCTCATCCTCGAACAGGATAGCCGTGGCCAGACGCTCCAATTGGCTGTCCGGAGCCCGCACCGGGGCCTCGAGCGTGGGGGTGCGCAGGGGTGGGATACGCACCAGGTCACCGGTCTTTAGCCGGTAGTCGGCTTGAATCCGGCCCTTGTTGACACGGACCTCGCCGCGGCGCAAGACCCGATAGAGGTGGCTGCGCGGCACGCCCTTCAGTTGACGCAACAGGAAGTTATCGATGCGCTGACCCGCCGATTCCAGGTCAACGCACACCACGACCACGGCGGGGACCCGCTCGAGCAGGGTCGGCGGGGGCGCGGCGGCCGGGGCCTTGACCGGCGTTGAACGACGCGCAACAGCGCTCTTGGCCGGGCGGGAATCGGGGTCCTTGCGCGAGCCGGGACTCGAGCGGGGATAGAAACGGGACTGACGTGGGTTCAACGGGCTTGCACCCTGCCCCGCGGCTTAATTGCTGGCATAAGGATTCACTGTTAGTATTCGGCGCTTGCGCTGGCGAACGAAAGACTCAAGAACTTTTTCGTAAGCGGTGAGCGCAGCCTTGAGATCCTGTGGACGCCGCGTCGGCGCTGATCGTCGGTCACCAAACGAGCCCGGCGGACCAAGGTTGAAGAGGGCGGTTCACGAGGCTTGCTCCCAATGGGCCGGCGTCGGTGCAGTCCGCGGGTCGACGCGGATTCTACACCCTGACCGCCCCGCGCGCCCTGAAGCGAAAGGCGCGCTCATGGTCGACCCCCAAACACCGCTTTAATGGCAGGACGCCGCCCAGACCGGGGGCGCCCTAAAAAGACGCGGTCACGCCTCGAGGCGTGACCGTAACACGTAGAATCGGACGCGCATGTCCTCCCCCGGCGCGGCCCGCGATCATCGCGGCCCGCCGGCGAGAGGCCGGACCCGGCCACGCACCGCCGCTCTTGAGGCGACGGCGCCCGGCCCCGCGGCGGCTGACAGCCGCCGCGTGCCGCCGGGGCCGGCCACTGGCGGGACCTGCGCCCAGGATAAGAACAAGGAACAAGATGAAAAGAATGCTGATCAACGCGACTCAGCCGGAAGAGTTGCGCGTGGCGACCGTCGACGGTCAAGTCCTCTATAACCTCGATATCGAATCCCCCGGCCGCGAACAGAAAAAGGCCAATATTTACAAAGGCACCATCACCCGTGTCGAACCGAGCCTGGAGGCCACCTTCGTCGACTACGGCGCCGACCGGCACGGCTTCCTGCCGCTGAAGGAGATCTCGCGCACCTATTTCGAGCCCGATACCGCCAAGCCCGGGGCCCGCATCAACATCAAGGAGGTGGTGCGCGAGGGCCGCGAGGTCGTGGTGCAGGTCGACAAGGAAGAGCGCGGCAGCAAGGGCGCGGCACTCACTACCTTCGTCTCGCTCGCCGGCCGCTATCTGGTGCTGATGCCCAACAACCCGCGCGCCGGCGGGGTATCACGCCGCATCGAGGGCCAGGACCGCAGCGAACTGCGCGACGTCATGAGCCAGCTCGCCATCCCCGACGACATGGGGCTCATCGTGCGCACCGCCGGTGTGGGCAAGAATACCGAGGAGCTCCAGTGGGATCTTGACTACCTGCTCCAGCTCTGGAGGGCGATCGAATCCTCCGCCGCCGGGCGCCGAGCGCCCTTCCTGATCTATCAGGAAAGCGATGTCATCATCCGCTCCATCCGCGACTACCTGCGGGTGGACATCGGCGAGATCGTGATCGACGACCGGGCCGTCTATGACCGGGCCGAAGCCTTCATGCGCCAGGTGATGCCGGGCAACCTGAAGAAGCTGCGGATCTATCAGGACGAAGTGCCGCTCTTCACTCGCTACCAGATCGAGAGCCAGATCGAGTCCGCCTTCCAGCGCGAGGTGCGCCTGCCTTCCGGCGGCTCCATCGTCATCGACCACGGCGAGGCTTTGACCGCCATCGACATCAACTCCTCGCGTGCCACCAAGGGCGCGGACATCGAAGAGACGGCGCTCAATACCAACCTGGAGGCCGCCGACGAGATCGCCCGCCAGTTGCGCCTGCGTGACTTAGGCGGGCTCTTTGTCATCGACTTCATCGACATGACCCCGCCCAAGAACCAGCGGGCAGTCGAGGACCGGCTGCGCGATGCCTTGAAGCACGACCGCGCCCGCGTCCAGGTGGCGCGCATCTCCCGTTTCGGCCTGCTAGAGATGTCGCGGCAACGCCTGCGGCCGTCGCTGGGGGACTCCACCACCAGCGAGTGCCCGCGCTGCCATGGGCAGGGCAAGATCCGCGGCGTCGAGTCGCTCGCCCTGTCCATCCTGCGCATCATCGAAGAGGAGGCGATGAAAGACAGCTCGGAGCGCATCATCGCCCACTTGCCGGTCAGCGTAGCCACCTTTCTGCTCAACGAAAAACGCCGGGCCATCCTGGATCTTGAGGCGCGTCAGGAGGTCCAGGTCCTGTTGCTGCCCAACAAGCACATCGAGACCCCGGACTATCAGATCGAGCGCCTGCGCAGCCAAGACCTGACCAAGCAGCCCGACGAGCGCCCAAGCTACGAGATGGCCGTCCTACCCCAATCGGTCGGCGGCGTCCCCGCGCGTGCAAGCGAGTCGACCCGCAGCGAAGAACCGACGGTCAAGGCCATCACCCCGACCTTCCCCATGCCCACGCGAGAGCCGCCGCCCGAGGAGGAGTGCCACGACAGCGCCTGGAGCACCCATGTCCCCGAGGGTGAACCGGCGCACTATGCCGACCCCCAGGATCCGCAAACTCAGGATCGCCCGGCCGCGGAAAACCTGCTCAAGCGCATCTGGACCGGGCTCTTCGCTCCCCGCGTCGAACCCATCGCGCAGCCGCCGATTCGCTCGGTCGACCACGAGGACCGAGCCAACCGTGCCGAACGCCCGCCGCAGGGCGGCCAGCGGCGGCCAGATCGGGGTCAGCGCCCGCGTGGCGAAGAGGGGCGGCGCGACGGGCGGCGCAACGACGGTCGTGACCAGCACCCGGGGGCGGCGGCGCCCGCCCAAGGCCGCGGCGAGCCGGAGCGCCAACGTGGTGGCGGCCGTGGCGCAGAGCGCCAAGGCGTGCAGCAGGGTGAAAGGCCCATCGATCGCGGGGCCGAGCGCTCCGGTGACAGACCCACCGAGCGCAACGCCGATCGGACCACGGGTCGGACCCCTGAACGAACCGCGGACCGGCCCGAAGACCAAGCGGCCGACCGGAGCACAGAGCGCAACGCCGGCCACGAGGCCCAGCGCGCCCAGCCGCGGCCAGATGGCACGCGGCTCGAGACCGTGGAGCAACCCCGTGAGCACCGTGAGGGTGAGCCGCGCAGCCGCCGAGGCGGTCGTGGCCGCGGGCGGCGTGACGAGCCGGGGGTTGGCGATGAGGCCCGGGCCACCGCCGGCCAACGGGAAACTATCCCTGGGCCTGGTCGGGAGCCTAACCGAGAGTCCACCGGCAAACCCCCACGAGAGGCCCTGTCGTCCGACCAAGCGCCGCGGGGGCACCAGACCCGCGAGCGAACCCTGGCGGATCAGCTCGAATCCGACCAGGGCGCGGCGGCGCGGGAGCGGCCCTGGACCGACCAGGCACGCCATCCCGCCGCGGACGAACCAGCCCCGGACACGACGAACCCTGGCGCGCGGCCCCTCGTCGAGATCCTGGTCGCGGCGCGTGCGCTCACCGTGACCGTGGCCGCCGACCAGCACCCCCCCGGCGACCACGCGATGATGGCGCCGGGCCTAGACGCACCGCCCGTCGCCCCGACCCCGGCCAGCGACCCGGTCGGCGACATCGGAGCCGACGCGTTCGAGGCCTCCGCGGCGCCCCCGTTCTGGGACTGCACCGCGCCCGAGAGCACCGGCCACCGGCACGTCACCGCGGCGACACTCGACCCCTGGAGTCAGCCCGTGCCCCTCCCCGCTCAGGAGGAAGACCACTGGGACGACGACGACTACGACACCTACCCGGTCTATCCCACGGCGGCGGCTACTGACGCAGTCGCGGCCAGTGCCGCCGCGCCGCACCTCGCCGCCGACCAGGGCGACGAGTTTGAGGGTGACGAAGGTGAGTCCGACACTGACCCGGGCGATGGGAACAACCCCGCCGAGGGTACTGACGCGACCGCCCAAGAACCGGCCGGGCGCCTCAGGCCCCGGCGCCGCCGCGGCGGCCGCAATCGGCGGCGGCCGGGCACCGAGGCGACCAGCGCCCCGGCGACCGACGACGCAACTGACGAGACGGCGCGGGCAGGCGCCGCGGCCGGCGACGAGCCCCGGGGCGACCTGAGCCCGCGACAAGGTGCCCCGGACGCGGCACCCCAGGGCCCGGACCTGTCGCCGGAGACTGCTCTGAGCCCGCCCGCACCAAGCGGCAAGTCCCCAACCGCGCCGGATGGCGACCACCCCGCCGAATTCGTCGCTGCAAACCAGCCGGAGCCGGCTGCGGCCACGCAAGCGAGGGTCCCGTCGCAGACCAGCGACACCGATGTTGAACAAGCTACGGCGCCGGTCGCCGACCCACCCGCCGCGCCAGTACCGACCCTGACCCTGGTCGCCGAAGCGCCGCCCGAGCCACTACCGGTCCCGACCCAGGTCGCTGAAGTACCGACCGACCAGGCGTCGACCCCAACCCCGGTCGCCGAAGCAGCTGCCGACCAAGCGCCGGCCCCGCTCGCCAACGTACCCGCCGTGCCGGCACCGCCACCCGTCGCCGACACGACCGCGGAGCAAGTGTCGCCTCCGGCACCCGCCACTGACACAGTTGCCGAGCAAGCACCGACTCCGGCCCGCGACGAGCACGCCGTCCTCTGACTAAAGCGGCTGCACCCCCGAGGGCTGAACGGGGCAACCGCCCCTCTTCAGCCCGAGGCGATCAGCACGGCTGACCGGCGCCCCACCCGTACCTAACACCGCTGGAGCGGTGTCTGTCGTTCCCACGCTCCAGCGTTACTGCCATTATGTTAAGCCACAACGGCTACTGGGCAGTGAGGCTTAATCTAATGGCAGTAACGCGCAAGCAGGAGAATGCCGGCATTATGTAGCAACTGCAAATAACTGCAAATAGTTATCGAATAAATTTGTTAAGAAGAATCTGGCGGAAACTCAGTGCGATACGGGCGGGTTGGCGCAGGGATCTCCCACTGAAGTTTCAGGCTTTTCCAGGGGGGCACCGGAGGGGCGGGGGTAACGGTGAGGGGATTTTCGAGGGGTTCGCGAAGATCCACGCAAACCCCTACGAAAACTCACGACCCCAAGTGTTTGGCCCTGCCAGGATTTCAGAACCCGGAAACTTCAGATTTCCTAGATTTCGGTGGGAAACCCGACTGCCGAGGCTGGCTCAGAATCGGAAAGTCGCAGCCAAACCACTGAATAAATAGCCATGTGCGTTTATTACATAATGTCGGGAAATGCAGCGGGGGGCGCTGCGCGTCCCGTCTGGTTACTTGACGCGCAGCGCCCGCTCTTGCTCCCCTGCCTGCGCGTGGGAACCAGCAGCGCTTAACGTAACGACCTTGCGCGCCTACCCCAGTAGGAGCGGCCCCCGGCCGCGACGGGTTGCCGCAAGGGCGGTGGCCGGCGTTATGACCAAGGCCGACTCACCCGGCGCCTGGTACTCATCATGGTCAGCAGAAAGCAAGAGCCGACTCCCAGCAGCCCCAGCGTGCCGGGTACCGGCACCACATTACAGGGATCGCCGACGCCGTATTGATTCACGTATTTCGCATCCTTGGCGAGCGCGGCTTCCCACGTAAAGGTAAAGCTGGGATTGGTGCTGATATCGACGCCGGAAAAAAATACTGTGCCGCCCCGACGACATAGCAAGAGCAGATGTCGGCGGCAGGTTGAGAGCTCGCGAGCCCGACGTAGAATTCGGTCTCAGCCTTGACCAGCGTGTCCTTCCGGCAAGGCTGCATGAAATCCCATCCCTGGCCCGGTAGCGTAGGAGCCCCGTTTTTGGTGATCCGGAGGCTCCACGAT
>JADNEJ010000377.1 GCA_016292295.1 Candidatus Thiodictyon intracellulare | reverse complement strand
TGGCCGGGCCGCCTATGCGCTGCGCAAACAGACCGTCGAGCCGGTGTTCGGGATCATCAAAGCGGTAATGGGCTTCTGCCAATTTCTCACCCGTGGACTGGACAACGTTCAGGGCGAGTCGACGCTGGTCTGCCTGGCGTGGAGCCTGAAACGGATGGCCGGATTACATCTGCAGTCAGGACAACACCGCGGAAAACTGCGTTTCTAGACGAAAAACGTCTTTTTTTCCACAAAAGCCCGCCCACGGGCCTCAGGCGGTGGCGCCGGTCGCTAAGTCCGACAGGCTGCTAGTCAAGAGGATGCTGGGAATTGCCATCGAGCAAAAAAGCATCCTGCGAACAACGCGAATGATGCGAATAGGAATGATGAGTCGCTGGTCGGCAGGGCCTGACCTGCGGCCGTCTGGCGCGGGCCTGACAGCGCGCTGGTTCGTGTTGTTCACAGACCAATTGCCGCGTCTTAGGTTCAGTGCCGCCGCGCCATTACAGCGGCCAGGTCCACTGATCGAACTCCGGCTTGTCGATACCGTTCTCGAAGGCGTAGGCGCGCGCCTCGATCTGGAGGTCACGCAGGTGCTGCTTTACATGGGCACCGGTAGCCTGGAGACGCGGGACCCGGTTGATCACGTCGATCGCCAGACTGAAGCGGTCGATCTCGTTACTGATCGCCAGCTCTAGGGGCGTGTTGATGTTCCCGCGCTCTTTGTAACCGCGCACATGGAGGTTGGCGTGGTTGGTGCGGCGGTAGGCCAGGCGGTGGATGAGCCAGGGGTAGCCGTGGAAGTTGAAGATGACCGGCTTGTTCTTGGTGAAGATGGAGTCGAAGTCGGCGTCGGACAGGCCGTGGGGGTGTTCTCCGGCCGGCTGCAGCCGGAAGAGATCCACCACGTTGACGAAGCGGATCTTGATGTCCGCGAAGGCCTCGCGCAGCATCGCCGTGGCGGCCAGGGCCTCCTTGGTGGGGATGTCGCCGCAGCCGACCATCACGACGTCCGGCTCCACGCCCTGATCGTTGCTCGCCCATTCCCAGATACCCAGGCCCTTGGTGCAGTGCTTGACCGCCTCGTCCATGCTAAGATATTGGAGGTGGTCCTGCTTGTCGCAGACGATAACGTTGATGTTGTTCATGCTGCGCAGGCAGTGGTCGGCCGTGGACAACAGGCAATTGACGTCCGGGGGTAGGTAGATGCGGGTGACGTGCGGGTTCTTGTTGACCACGACGTCGAGGAACCCCGGGTCCTGATGGGTGAAGCCGTTGTGGTCCTGACGCCAGACGGTGGAGGTGATCAGCAGGTTGAGCGAGGAGATAGGCGCCCGCCACGGGATTTCGTTACAGATGGCCAGCCACTTAGCGTGCTGGTTGTACATGCTGTCGATGACGTGGACGAAGGCCTCGTAGGTGGCGAAAAAGCCGTGGCGGCCGGTGAGTAGATAGCCTTCATACCAGCCTTCCAGGGTGTGCTCGGAGAGCATCTCAAGGACCCGCCCATCGGGGGCAAGTTCGCCGCCGTCGGCGTCTTCTGGTTTGTAATCGCACAGCCACAGCTTCTTGCTGACCGCATAGATCGCGTCGAGCTTATTGGAACTGTTCTCGTCTGGGCCAAAGACCAGGAAATTGCGCATGTTCTCCGTCATGATGTCGCGCAGCATCGCACCCAAGGGCTTGGTGTTCATGGCGCGAGTGGTCCCGGGGATGCCGACATCCGCTGCATACTCGCGAAAATCCGGCATGCGCAGTGCCCGGCGCAGGATGCCGCCGTTGGCATGGGGGCTGGCGCTCATGCGCAGGGTGCCGGTGGGGGCGAGTTCCCTGAGCTCGGGGATCAGTCGGCCCGCGTCGTCGAACAGTTCCTCGGGCTTATAGCTCCTGAGCCAGTCCTCGAGCTGCTTCAGATGCACCGGGTTGTTGTGCAGGTCCGCGAGCGGCACCTGGTGGGCGCGCCAAAAGCCTTCCACTTTGTGACCATCCACCTCCTTGGGGCCGGTCCAGCCCTTGGGCGAGCGCAGCACGATCATGGGCCAGTGGCCGCTGGTTGCCTCGCCGCTGGTGCGCGCGGCCTGCTGGATACCGTGGATGTTGGCGAGGCATCGATCGAGCGTGCCGGCCATGAGTTGGTGCATTAGCAGCGGGTCATCCCCCTCCACGAAGTGTGGGATCCAGCCGTAGCCGCGCATCAGGCTCGCCAGTTCCTCGTTGGGGATGCGCGCAAGCAGGGTGGGGTTGTTGATTTTGTAGCCGTTGAGATGCAGGATCGGCAGCACGGCCCCATCGCGGATGGGATTCAAGAACTTGCTGGAGTGCCAGGAAGTGGCTAGCGGGCCGGTCTCGGACTCACCGTCGCCGACCGCCACGACCACCAAGAGGTTCGGGTTGTCGAAGGCGGCGCCGAAGGCGTGGGAGATGGAGTAGCCCAGTTCCCCGCCCTCGTGAATCGAGCCGGGGGTCTCCGGGGTGCAGTGAGAGCCGATGCCGCCGGGGAAGGAGAACTGCTTGAAAAAGGCCTGCAGGCCCTCCTCGTCCTCGCTCTTGTTGGGGTAGACCTCGGAGTAGGTCCCCTCCAGGTAGGTCGGGGCCAGTACGCCCGGGGCGCCGTGACCGGGGCCGGCCAGGAAAATAGCCTCCTGGTTTTGCTCGCGGATGATCCGGTTCATGTGGACCCACATGAAGGCGAGGCCTGGGCTCGCGCCCCAATGGCCCAGGAGCCGCTCTTTGATGTGCGCCTCTTGCAGGGGTTCGCGCAACAGGGGGTTGTCCCGGAGATAGATCATACCGGCGGCCAGGTAATTGCAGGCGCACCAGTAGGCGTTCATCTTGTGCAGAAGGCCGGCAGACAAGGGGTCTGGGGTCGTCGCGCCGGGCTGTTGAACGGCCATGGACGGGTCCTCTGAAAGTGGTTTTTTTGCGCTTGGGGTAAGGTTATGGTCGGGCCGCGCCGTGGCCTCGCGGCGTTGGCAGGGTCGACGCATCGGATTCGGCAGGCGATACTCGCCTAAGGGTCGGGATCGATGCAAGCACAGGTGATCGCGGGTACCCGCTCGATTCGCCAAGGGCGGCTTGCGTGCCGCCAGAAGTCCGCCGGCGAGGCGTCGGCCGGACCCGGGGTCTGCCTGAGCCAAGCCCAGGCGCGCCGCAGGGCGGGCCCGGGGTCGGCGGGGTCCACCGGGGCCAAGGCCAGGGATTTTCTGAGCTTGCGGCCCGCGGTGTCGACCACCAGCGATACATAGGCATAAGTCGGGGTGGGGAGCCCCAATGCCTGTTGCAGCAGGCATTGGGCGGGTGTGCAGGAGAGCAGGTTCGCACCGCGGACCACCTGGCTGATGCCCTGCCAGGCATCATCGACGACGACCGCCAGTTGGTAAGCGTGGATGCCGTCGGCCCGCCGCAGCACAAAGTCACCAACGACTGCCGCGACGTCCTGCTGCTGTTCGCCTTGGATGCGGTCGCGAAAACGCACTGGAGCAGGACTAGTGCGCAGGCGGATCGAGCGGGGCCGCCGTCCGGGCGGCAGTCCGTGGCGGCAGGTACCGGGGTAGATGGGCCGGCGCTGCCGCGGCGGCTGGCGCGGGCGATCTCAGTCCGCGAGCAGGCACAGGGGTAGTTCAGGCCAAGTGCGGTGAGCCGCCCCAGCGCCTCGTCATAAGCGGCGGGGCGACGGCTCTGAAACAGGGGTACACCATCCCAACGCAGACCTAAGGCAAGCAAGGTGCGCAGGATGCCGTCGGCAGCCCCAGGGACCTCCCGGGGGCGATCCAGGTCCTCGATGCGCACCAGCCACTCGCCGCCGTGGGCGCGGGCGTCGGCGAAGCTCGCAACGGCCGTAACCAGTAAGCCGAAATGCAGCTCCCCCGTGGGGGAGGGGGCAAAGGGTCCCCGATAGCACGATAGGCCATGGGTCGTGCGCGCCGCGCTGGTTGCGGGCGCCCCGGCGGCGTCAGCTGCGCTGTTTCTCGCGAATCTCATCCAGGGTCTTGCAGTCGATACAGAGCGTGGCAGTGGGGCGTGCCTCCAGGCGGCGGATGCCGATCTCCACCCCGCATGCCTCGCAATACCCATACTCGTGATCTGTAATACGGATCATGGCCTCCTCGATCTTCTTGATTAGCTTGCGCTCGCGGTCCCGGGTGCGCAGCTCCAGGCTGAACTCCGATTCCTGGGTAGCGCGGTCGTTCGGGTCCGGGAAGTTGGTCGCCTCGTCCTGCATATGGTGGACGGTCCGGTCCATCTCCTCCATTAGCGACTGCTTCCAGGCCAGGAGGATCAGGCGGAAGTGTTCCTCCTGTCCCGGGCTCATGTACTCCTCGTCGCTCGCTGCCTTGTAGGGCTCAAAGCTGAATGCCTTGGGCTCCTGGTTGTTGGCTGGGTTGGATGTTATCTCGGCCATGAACGTGCTCCCGCAGGCTCGCAGTGGGATGAGTCGCGACCCTTTCCCCAGCCCCATCGTTGGGCTGGGTCGCGAAAAACGCTCTTAAGTACCAGATTGAGGCGCTATGGGCAACCCGCCGGGCATCGCGCGGCACCGTGCACGGGTGTGAAGCGGCCCGTCACCTGTGACTTCCATGCTGAGGGAGCTTGAAAAATCGCTATTCTACTACGATTTTTCTGGGTCGCCAGTCCGGTTGAAGCCGGCGCAATCTTCCTGTCCGGCCCGAGCGCCGGGCTTGCTCAGGTCCCCAAGGTCCCCATGCGGGTGGACGAGATCACCGCGCGGGCCGCGACCGCGGGTCACCTCACCAGCCCCGGCTGCCGCCCTGGCTGCAAGTCATGCTCGGCCCTTGCGGTGCTCGCCATTGGATCGCGGCAATTGTCGCGGCAATTGCTTCAGTGTAAACGGCCGTGCGATCCTGTCAGGGCCTCGGGGCCGGCGGTGAGGACACTGCTCGTCGAGTCTGGCGGTCGTGACCGACAGTGGCCGTCCCAATCGCCCGGTTCGGGGACTCGCGTGCCAGGGCGGCGCGCCACGCAGCGATGCGTAAGCCAGACGACGGCGTCTGGTTCAGAAATGGGCCTTGATCACAAATCCGCCCAAGGCCGGCCAACTCATGTGGTTTTTCGCGCGCAAAATCATGTTCTGCAAGAGAGCGGCGACGCCGGGACTGAATAAGGTGGTCGGAATTATGTCAAGGCCCAAAAATGCTTGAGTGGGCAGGGTAGCCGCCGCGGATCGGCAGCGATTGCGGCTGGCGATTACTCGTCTGTCTGTGTTGCAGCCGATTTCGATAATCGACGGTTCGCGTCTTTTCCGGTTGTGCGATAATCCTGGCCGGCCTTGATCATAATTCCGCCCACCTTGCTCAGTTCCAGCGTCGCCGCTCCCTTGCGGAACATGGTTTTGTGCGCGAAAAACCACATGGGCCGGCCGGCCTTGGGCGGATTTGTGATCAAGGCCTGCGTCAGTTAGGTATCCTCGGAGTCGCGATTCTGTTGGTCGCCTTGACCGGTTGCTCCACACCGAAGTTTTCGTCTTTACCGGAGGTGACTTATGAGCTGCGTTCGGCCAGCAAGTACAAGATCGGCCCCGGGGACTCGGTCCAGATTTTCGCTTGGCATTAGCTGAGTAGAGCATCCGCCATGAATGACGTTCGCCAGGAGACCGATAGCCTGGGCGCGGTCGAGATTCCGGCCGATCGGCTGTGGGGCGCCCAGACCCAGCGCTCGCTTGCGCACTTCAGCATCGGCACGGACCTGATCCCGCGCGAGATGATCGCGGCCTATGCGACGCTGAAGAAGGCGGCGGCGCATGCCAACCAGGCCGGCGACCGGCTGGACGACCGTCGGCATGGTCTGATCGTGCAGGTCTGCGACGAGATCCTAGGCGGGCAGCATCAGGATATGTTCCCGCTGCATGTCTGGATGACCGGCAGCGGCACGCAGTTCAACATGAACGTGAACGAGGTGATTGCCAATCGCTGCTGTCAACTCGCCGGCGCCCCACTGGGCAGCAAGACGCCGGTGCATCCCAACGATCACGTCAACATGTCACAGTCGTCCAACGACTCCTTTCCCTCAGCGATGTCCATCGCCGCCGCCGTGAATGTGACGGCGCGGCTGCTGCCGGCGATGACTGCCTTGCGCGACGCCATCTCGGTGAAGGCGCAGGACTGGCAGGATGTCATCAAGATCGGCCGCACTCATATGCAGGATGCGACGCCGTTGACGCTTGGGCAAGAATGGTCCGGCTATGCAGGGATGCTCACGGATAATCTCAGCCGCATCCCGGATGCGCTCACCGGCGTCTATCGTCTCGCGCTCGGCGGCACGGCCGTCGGCACCGGGCTGAATTCGGTGCCCGGGTTTGCCGAGGCGGCCGCGGCGCAGATCGCCGACCTAACCGGGCTGCCGTTCCTCACCGCCCCGAACAAGTTTGCGGTGCAGGGTGCCCACGACGCCTTGGTGCACCTATCGGGCACCTTGCGCACATTGGCCGTTTCGCTCTACAAGATCGGCAATGACATACGCCTGATGTCGTGCGGCCCGCGGGCCGGCTTCGCCGAGTTGATCATCCCCACCAACGAACCTGGCTCATCAATCATGCCGGGCAAGGTGAACCCGACCCAGGCCGAGGCCCTGACGATGATCGCCGCCCAGGTGATCGCCAACGATGTGGCCGTCGGCCTGGGCGGGGCCGGCGGTTATCTGGAGATGAACGTCTACAAGCCGCTGATCATTTTCAACCTCACGCACTCCATCACCATCCTGACGGACGGCTGTACGAACTTCCGCCGGTTCCTGGTGGAGAGCACTCGGCCGAATCTAAATAAGATCAAGCAAGACCTTGACCGCTCGCTGATGCTGGTGACGGCTCTGGCGCCGGTCATCGGCTATGACAAAGCGTCGCAGATCGCCCACCATGCGATGGATCATGACCTGACGCTGAAGGCCGCAGCAATGCAACTAGGTCTGGTCGACGAGCAGACGTTCGAGCGCGTAGTCGATCCCGCAAAGATGATCGCGCCACACTAAATACCAAACGATGGAAATCCTAATGCCATTTCTGGAAGTATGTCGTAAACTACCATTTTTTCAGAATTCTACTGATTCCCTGCGATGCCCTTACTGCGTGCTGCGGCCTTGATCACAAATCCGCCCAATGCCGGCCGACCCATGTTGGTTTACGCGTGCAAGACCATATTCTGCAAGGGAGCGGCGACGCCGGGATTGAACAAGGTGGGCGGAATTATGATCAAGGCTATCGACAACTGAAGACGCTTGAACGACAACCGACCTACCCGCAGCAAATTGCGATGCACGCACGGATTATCTTGTTGGCGAGTCGAGACGTCAGGGCCTTAATCATAATTCCGTCCACCTTGTTCAGTCTCGGCGTCGCCGCTCCCTGTGCAGAACATGCTCTTGCGCGCGCAAACTAATCATGGCCCGGCCGGCCTTTAGCGGATTTGTGATCAAGGCCAGACGTCGGCGTACGGGCGACGGCCGGCGAACTCGGTATCGGTCGATCTACCGTCCAAGCTTGGCGGCGGCGGTGGACAGAGAACTCCGACGCCAGCGTCGCGGAGCGGTTGTCGGATGCCCCGCGGCCCGGTA
>JADNEJ010000666.1 GCA_016292295.1 Candidatus Thiodictyon intracellulare | reverse complement strand
GGATGGCCGTATTACGTCTGCAGTCAGGGGAACACCGCGGAAAACTGCGTTTCTAGCCGAAAACCGTCTCTTTTTTGCGACAAAATCCCGTCAAAGGGCCTCAGGCGGTGGCGCCGGTCGCTAAGTCCGACAGGCTGCTAGCCCTGATCGCGATCACCGCCCTCGAACTGCCGCAGCAGGTCCCGGACCAGTTCGAAGGGACCTTTGTCCGAGCCTTCGGGGGGCGACTGGTCGGTCTGCTGTCGGCAATCGCCACAGAATTTGTCATCGGCTTGGTCATCTCTCAGGCATGGGGCCAAGTACAGGGCTTGGCAGTGGGCCTGGCAGCGGGCGTACGTCTGGCATCGGCGTCGCGTCTCCGCGGGTTGGCTCCTCGGCTGGATGAGGCTGCCCTTCTACCTGCCGCAGTCACTGGC
This sequence comes from Candidatus Thiodictyon intracellulare, assembly GCA_016292295.1. GTDB lineage: Bacteria > Pseudomonadota > Gammaproteobacteria > Chromatiales > Chromatiaceae > Thiodictyon > Thiodictyon intracellulare. Next base: position 7,145 of record JADNEJ010000666.1, on the reverse strand, counting down.
CGCCCTGATCCGCTTTGATCTGCGCCACAACCCCTATCTGCATGATGCCGGCGTGCACCTGCCGATTTGGGGTGTTTGGTGGCGACTGATGGCGCAGGCCTGCGTGGGCCCCAAGACCGGAGCGGCCTTCGGCGCCTTCCTGCTCGAATACCGCCCGCTCCGCCCTGATCCCACCCACCCTGGCCGCTGCGGTCTTGCACGCCGCTCAGGCCGGGCGCTGGCGGCTGCGGCCACTGGACGCCGAGGTCTCTGACCGCCGTGCCGCTGCCGGACGATCAACCAGCATTCCAGCCGCGGCCGGGCTGGCTGGAGGCCCTGGCCGGGCTGCGGGCGGATCTGATGACCTTTTTTACCTCGACGCAAATCGGCCTCAAGCGCGACGCCTTCGAGCGCTTCTGCACCAGGCTCGCTGCCTTCCGGCAACAGACCGCGAGCGAGTCGCCCCGCTGGAACTGCTGGTACCTGGAGGCGCTGACGGTCTGGGAGGCGGAGGCGGCGAAGGAGCGCCACAACCTGGTCGACCAGGCGGCGACCCTGGAGCCCATCGCGCAAAACCGTTACCGCGCCGGCACCTCGCTGCGCCCGGAGTCGAACCGGCCGGTCTTCTTCGGCCGCGAGGAGCAAGACGAGCCTGCTCAACTTCCTCCCTGAACTTCCAGGACGATCGGGCCAAGGGGGGTGACCAGTTGGCTCGCGGACCTGCGTCGCCGCGTGGCCGAGCGGCTGCAACGCCCCGACGGGGATTGGGCGCCGCCGATCGAATGGCTCTCCGCCTGGCGGGGGCTGCGCGAATGGCTGGCAAGGCTGGCGCCGGACGACGACCGCAAACTGATCCTGGCCCTGGACGAATACGATGCCCTGCACGGCTATCTGGAGCGCGACCCGGAGCAGGGCGCACGCTTGCTCGCCGCTATGCGCAGCTTCTTCCAGCATCAAAACCGGGTGGTCCTGCTGCTCGTGAGCGCCACACCCCTGGCGGAGCTGTGCGACCCGGGATGGGCGCGCTACTTCGTCCATACCCAGACCCTGCGGGTGGACTATCTCGCCCGCCCCGATGCCCTGCGCTTCATCACCGAGCCGGTGCCGCCGCGCTACCCGGCAGCAGTCAAGGAGCGCCTGTTCACCCTGACCCAGGGGCGCCACGACCTGCTCCAGCGGCTGTGCTGGAACCTGGTCGACATCGCCAACCGGGACGGGTGGTATGACATGATGATGGCGGACCTGGACGAGTCGGTCGCCGCGGTACTGAACCGGGACACGGTTCCCATGGAACGCTTCTGGAACGAGTTCTGCCGCGGCGACGCCTGCCGCGCCTGCCTGGAGCAGGTCCTCGCGGGCGAGGTCTCCACCGACCGGGCGGCGCAACTGCGCCTGGTGGAGAACGGCTACCTGCTTGCCGACTAAGGCCGGTTGCGCTTGCGTGTGCCTCTGTTTGAGGACTGGCTGCGCCGGTGCCGTGACGTCTTCCTCGCGGCGGCACCGACACCGCCGCGCGAGTGATACCGCGACGCACCTCGGTTCTTGGCACCTGTGAGCGAAAGTCCCAGGGTGTGCGGATCAGTGGCGACCCTGAACTAACCGCCGCGGTAAAATCCTGTTTCACGATCGGACCTACCCCGGCCGTGCAGAGCCCGGCCGCCCCAACCCCCAAGGTGACCCCGAATGATGCGTAATCAGCGACTCCTGATCTGCCTGGCCTTGGCGCTGCCCCTGCTGCTGGGGTCATGGCCGACCAGGTGGCCGGTACGGCACCGGCCCCGGCCGACGCGCCCCGCATCGGCCACGGCATCGGCCGCGACGATTCACCGGCGCCTCGAGCGGGACCTGCAACACGATATCGTCCGCGTCCAGCCGTGGCTCGGCCGTTATGGCTACGCGGCGGTCGCGCTGTCCGTGAGCGCGGAGGGGGCCGGGCTACCGACGCCCGGGCAGACGCTGCTGTCGGTCGCGGCCCTGGATGCAGTCGCGCACCCGCGGCTGCACATCGGCTGGCTGCTGCTGGTCACCTTCCTGGCCTCGGTGCTAGTTAATACAATTGGTTATGTGATCGTCCGCCGGGGCGGTCGGCCACTGCTGACACGCTGGGGGGTCAACGAGGAGCGGCTGGCACGGGTCGGTGCCGGCTTCTGTCGCTTCATCGACGGGCCGCGGCAGATGCTCAGCATTGCCGCCGGAGTCCTGGAGATGCCCCGGCTGCGCTTCGCCCTCTTCACCCTGGTGGGGGCGGCCCTGTGGGTGGGTGTCTGGGGGTTCTGGGTCTACTACCTGGACGAGCACCTGTTGCCGTTATCGGCTTGATCCGCAGGATCAGCCTCTGGACCGCTGCGTCGACCCTGGCCACCCTGGTGCTCGGGGTGATCGTCCTGATCTGGTGGCTGCTGATCCGCTGGAGGCCGGCAGCGGGCGCGCAGTAGGCCGGCTACGGCGCCCCGCTGCCCTGGTGACATCGCTCCAGCGGTGTCATCCATGTGTCGGCCGCGGTGCGGCCCGAGGCGGCCGGCTGCGCCTCGCGCCCACAGGACCGGGCGCCCGGTCCTTCCTATCCAGCAAGCGCGCCGCCAACCCGTAGGGTCGGCTGCGCGGACCTAAGACCTCGCGGTCTGCGGGACTATTTCCCGCCGTAAAGGATGATACCATCGATGCTGTACACATCCACGACCCAGGTCCCGCCGCGCGGGGTCGGCGGCTTGGCCAACTTAGCCCCGAAGAAGGCGATCAGGTTGCCCGTAGCCATGGCGGTCTCCAACAGGCTCTGCATCATTCTCCGTGCTAAAGGACATCAGGAATAATCAAAGGGACCGGTGCGACCTTCTGGAGTCCAAGGCTTCAGCCTTGGTCCTGTACATCCAAGGCTAAAGCCTTGGACTCCGGCCCGGGAGCAGCCGAAACGATGATCAAGGCCGCCGCGGGGATGAGGGAGCAGACGGTCATGGCCAACAGTGGCCGGACCCTTCTCACGCCTCACCGCGCCCATCGTAAGCCGCGACCGATCGGTGCCGATCCGTGGGTCAGCGGCGGGTAAATGATAGCGCCAGCGGCGCGCACCAGGACATCGCAAAAGGAGCGTGGGAGCGTCAGGAAGAGGCGAAAAAAGGATCGGAAAACTCCGAGCGGAGCGCGGTGGGAACTCGCCGAATGGGTCCCGCTGCGGTGACAATGGCCCCCGCGTCGCCCTTGCCGCCACCAGGTCTGCCTACCCCATGCTTGAGATCTACCACAGCAACCGGCTCGAGGTCCTGCTGGACCACCTGGTCGCGGTGCTCGACCGGCCGCTCGCTGACCCTTTCGGCGAGGAGTTTGTGGTCGCCCAGAACCAGGGGATGGCGCGCTGGCTGGCCCAGGGGCTGGCGCAGCGGGCCGGGATCGCGGCCAATCTGCGCTTTCCGCTGCCGGCACGCCTGATCTGGGACCTGCTCGGGTGCTGGTTCGAGGACCTGCCGCCCCAATCGGACTGGGACAAGGACCGCCTGGTGTTGCGGATCTTCGCCTGCCTGCCGGGGCTGGCGGCGGACCCGGCCTTTGCGGAGCCCGCGCGCTATCTGGTCGGCGAGCCGCGGGAGCTCAAGACCTACCAGTTGGCGTGGCGGGTGGCGGACCTCTTCGACCAATACCTGGTCTACCGGCCCGAGCTGGTCCTTGAATGGGAGCAGGGGGCCTGCCTCAAGCCCGATCAGGACCACTGGCAGTCCCGCCTCTGGCGCCTGCTGGCGGCGCAGATTCACACACCCCACCGCGCCGCCCTGTTCGCCCGCCTGGACCGCGCCCTGACCGACGGCATCGCGCCCCTCCGGGCCTTGCCGGAGCGCGTGCTGATGTTCGCGCCCACCGCGCTCCCGCCCATTTATTGCCGAGTCCTGGTGGGGCTCGCCGGGCTGATCCCGATCCATCTCTTCGTGCTGAACCCCTGTGATGAGTATTGGGCGGACCTCGTCGACGAGGGGCGGCAGGCGCGCGGGCGCGCCCGGGCACTGGTGACCGAGACCTCGGACAGCACCGCACTCCTGGATCTGGGCAACCCGCTGCTCGCCTCCTGGGGCCACGGGGGCATGGGCTTTCAGGACCAACTGCTGGACATGGGCGGGGACTGGATACCGGACTTCCAGGAGCCGGACCAGGGCCACCTGCTCGGCCTGATCCAGGGCGACATCCTGGCCCTGCGCGACCGACGCAGCTCGGACCCGGCGCAACGGACCCCGCTCGACCTGACGGACGAATCGATCCAGGTCCAGGTGTGCCACGGGCGCCATCGGGAGGTCCAGGTCCTGCACGACCGGCTGCTGCGCTGCTTCGCCACACTTCCGGGGCTCAAGCCCCGGGAGATCATCTGCATGGCCCCGGACATCGACAGCTATGCCCCGCACATCGACGCGGTGTTCGGTGCCGCGCCCGCCGCGCGGCGCATCCCCTGGTCCATCGCCGACCGGCGCCTGTCGGCGGAGCAGCCGCTGCTGGGCGCGGTCACCGAACTGCTCGGGCTGCTCCACTCCCGCCTGGAGGCGACACAGGTGCTGGACTGGCTGGAGGTACCGGCCATCGCTCGGCGCTTCGGGATCGCGCCGGCGGATCTGGCGCGCATCCGCACCTGGGTGACCGAGAGCGGGGTGCGCTGGGGCCTGGACGCCGCCATGCGCGCCGACCTGGGCCTGCCGGGCGAGGACGCCAACTCCTGGGCCTGCGGGCTGCGGCGCCTATTCATGGGGCTGGCCTTGCCGCCGGGCGACACCCTCTACCGCGGGGTCCTGCCCTACCCGGACCTGGAGGGTGCGGAGGCGCTGGCCCTGGGCGGGCTCCAGGAGCTGATCGATACCCTGGGGCACTGGCGCCGCGCCCTGGCCCGCCCGCGCACCCTGGCGGACTGGGCGGGCGCCGTCAACCGCCTGCTAGCGGACCTATTCGATCCGGACGAGGACGAAGAGGACCTGCTCCAACCACTGCGCACCGCGCTGGATCAACTAGGCCGCAACGGGGCGGCGGCTGGCCTCACGGCGCCGGTCGGGCTCGACATACTGCGTGTCGAGGTCGGCGCGGTGCTCGACGCTGCCACCCCCGCCCAGCGCTTCCTGACCGGCCGGGTCACCTTCTGCAACATGGTTCCGATGCGCAGCATTCCGGCGCGCGTCCTGTGCCTGCTCGGCATGAACGGGATCGACTTCCCCCGCGACCAGCGCCCCCTGAGCTTCGACCTGATGGCCGCCGCCCCGCGCCGCGGCGACCGCGCCCGCCGGGAGGACGACCGGCACTTGTTCCTGGAGGCCGTGCTGTCCGCCCGCGAGCGGCTCTATCTGTCCTATCTGGGCCGCGACCAGCGCGACAACGCGGTGCGGGTCCCCTCGGTGCTGGTCGACGAACTGCTCGACTACTGCCGCGGCGCCTTCCGCTTCACCGACGGGGTGGACCTGCCGGCGCGGCTGCTGGTGCGCCACCCGCTTCAGCCTTTCTCGCGGCGCTATTTCGACGGCGCTGACCCGCGTCTGTGGAGCTACCGGGACGACTGGTGCCGCGCCGCCCAGGCCGGGCGCACCCCCGGGTCCGATTGCTTTGCGCCGGTCACGGCGGCGCCGGCCGACACCCCGGAGTCGGACGCAGGCGCGCCGCTGCAGGAACTTGAACTCGATGATCTGATCCGCTTTCTGCGCCTGCCCGCCGAGTGGTTCCTGACTCGCGGCCTGGGCCTGCGCATACCACAGGACGAGGCGGCCGTGGCCGAGGTGGAGCCCTTTGTCTTGGACGGGCTCACCGGCTGGAGCCTGCGCCAGCGCCTCCTGGCCCTGGCGTGGGAGGGTCGGCCTGACGTTGAGGCGCACGCCCTGGTACTGGCCGGCGGCGACCTGCCCCACGGGGCCGCCGCCGAGCTGCTGCTGGACGCGCAGGCCGGGCGGGTTGCCGCGTTCCGTGACGGGCTGGACCCATACCTTCGCAATCTGCGACCGCCCCTGGACCTGGGGTTCGCAATCGGTGGCCTGCGGCTCGTCGGCTGGGTGGACGGGGTCACGGACGCGGGACGGGTCGCCTGGCGGCTCGGCCGGCAGCGCGCCCACGACCTGGTGGCCCTGTGGGTGCGGCACCTGGTGCTGAACCACCTGGCGCCCGCCGGAGTCGCGCCGCGCAGCACCCTGATCACCGAGAGACAGGACCAGCGCACCGGTGCCTTCACGCTCGCAGTGCTGACGCTGGGGCCGGTCGAGGGTGCCCTTGGACACTTGGCGCACCTGATCGCGCTGTTCCAGGCCGGTCAGTCGGCTCCCATGCCCTTCTACCCCGAGACCTCCCGTGCCTTCGCCCGCTCCGGCTGGGACAAGAAGACCTGGGACACCTGGGAGGGCGGCTTCGGCGGCGGCTCCGGCGAGTCGCAGCACTGGGCGGTGCGCACCGCCTTGCGCGGGCGCAACGCCGTCGACCAGGCCTTCGAGACTCTGGCCCACCAGGTTTTTAACCCACTGTTCGCCGCGATCCAGGCCGACGGCGACTAAGCGTCCAGGCCGCCCAGGACCCCTCATTTCGAAAATCTTTGTGACCTTTGTGTCTCTGTGAGAGAACTGCTCTTCCTGGGTTCCACAGTCTCCGGAGCGTCGTCACGACGCCGGCGCTATGATCAGGTCTCCGGCGGTTGCTTGCAGGCATTGGACTTCACCCATGATGATCCGCAGAACCATCGGCCGCTGCACTCAGCGTCCGATCGGCGCGGTGGCACCGCCCAGCCCCGCGGAGATCGCCTGGCGCGAGGCCATGGCGCAGACCCGCACCCGCGTCCCCAAGGGCGTCTTTCGCTACCCCACGCACGAGGCCGCCAATGCCGATTGGGAAAAATGGTAAGCCAAACTGGTTGCAGCGACTCTTCGGCGCTGAGCCGTTGCAGACGCCGGGGCCGGCCGCCGACGGATCGTCGGATGACTACACCCATCCCTCCACTGAATTATGTAGAAAATTCAAATAGTTATAGAATAAATTTGTTACGCAGAATCTGGCGGCAACTCAGTGCGATGCGGGCGGGTGGGCGCCTGGCTCTCCCAAATTTCGGTGAGAAACCCAGCTGCCAGGGCTGGCTAAAAATCGGAAAATAATATTAAAATCAATGAATAAATAGCCATGTGCGTGGGTCGCTGAGGCATTTGGCGTCACCTACACCGCTAGCGGGATGACCGCAC
>JADNEJ010000126.1 GCA_016292295.1 Candidatus Thiodictyon intracellulare | reverse complement strand
GATCACAAATCCGCCCAAGGCTGGCCGGCCCATGTGGGTTTGCGCGCGCAAGACCTTGTTATGAAATGGAGCAGCGATGCCGAGATTGAACAAGGTGGGCGGAATTATGATCAAGGCCACATCCGCATCAAGCGTCACCAGACTATTGGTCAGGGGCGTAATCGGCGCCGCGATACGCTGCAGAAACGCGATGGATGCCTCGATGATCGGCGCCATGAATGCCGCCGCGTGGGTATCAAGGCGCTGGCGCAACGTCACGGCCGAGGGAACTTGGTCGATATCCAACGCCTCAGCGGAATACGGGTCGTACCGGAACGCCTCGATCGCTTCAAAGTCGCTCTTGCTCAAACACAGCAGCCCGATGTAGCTAGTCAGTAGTCAGGATCTTGACGTGCGATATGGCATCGCTCCGGGCCGACGCCGCTGCGGTCGCATCTTTCGCCAGGTCGGCGTGCTGACTAATCGCCATCCCGATCAGTCCCAATCCCGCGTGGGAAGTAAAATCAGCCTCAGATTTCGCAATGATCAGTCGTCGCACAATATCACCTGCTGAGCGAGCCTCAGAAATGCGTCATTTTAACTCTATCTCGCTGAAATTTCAACAGATCAACGATTCCGAGGCTCATACAGATCACTGACTCAGGATAATCTCCTATTCAGTGTACCTGCTGCGCGGCAGGATCCACCAGCTTCCGTGGAAGTTTGCGCGGCAGCTCGCGTCTACCCAATTGGCAATCATGCCGATTCTCACGGGCCGATTCTCACGGTCGTTGGCACCCTGCTGATCTGCGCCCTATTTTACCACTATATGGAGAAGCCCTTCATGAGTGCACGACAGCGATGAGTGCACGACAGCGGTCAATAAATGAGAAAACGCTGCATGGCGATACGAATAGCCCCCTTCCTGAGGTTGGCGCCGGCGTGAGTCCACGCCCCTGTTCGTTATTCGTCCCGCCAGCCGTGGGTACGAGCCTTGGCCGACCACACCAGGACATACTGTACACCGCTCACCAGGATGGTGACCAGACAGGCCCAGGTCAGGGTCGTGATCACCCAGCCCGGCAGCGGCATGGGTCCGGCATCCGTGATCGCGGCGATCACGAGCACGAGTTGGAAGAGGGTGTTAACCTTGCTGGTCAGGGTCGGGGCGGCCTCCAGTTCCTCGACCCGGTAGTTGTAAAGCAGGGCCCCGGCAACGATCACCAGGTCTCGAAAGATGACCGCCATCACCAGCCACACCGGGATTAGGCCCATGGAGCCCAGCACCAGGAAGCAGCTCACCAGCAGGGTTTTGTCGGCCACGGGGTCGAGGATGCTGCCGAGACGACTCTGCCAGCCGTAGTTCTTGGCCAGAAAGCCGTCGACCCCGTCGGAAATCCCGGCGACGGCAAAGATCACCAGGGCCCAGCCGAATTGTTGGGACAACAGCAGCCACACCACCGGGATCACGGCGACCAGGCGTAGCGCACTGATGATGTTGGGAAGGTCTCTGAGCCTCACATGGGTAGACCGATGGCGCCGGAAACCGGCCCGGAGATGTTATGTTATATGCTAGCTCGATGCAGCGCCGTTGTCCAAGGGACGGACATCAATAAACTCTGGATAGTGAACCCTAGATGAACTGGGATGCCTGACCAAGGTTGCGGGTAGAATCACCGCACGCACCCTACCGGAGCCCCGCGTGTCCCAGAAAACCGAGCAACAGTCCCGATCACTCAGCTACCGCGGCGCCGGCGTCGATATCGACGCCGGCGCCGCCCTGGTGGAACGTATCAAGCCCCTGGCCGCCGCCACCGTCCGCCCCGGGGTGGTGACTGGCCTGGGGGGCTTCGGGGCGCTCTTCGCGCTACCGCTCAAGGACTATCGGGAGCCGGTCCTGGTCTCGGGGACCGACGGGGTGGGCACCAAGCTGCGGCTCGTGATTGCGCTCAACCGTCATGACACCATCGGCATCGATCTGGTGGCTATGTGCGCCAACGATATTCTAGTGAGCGGCGCCGAGCCACTGTTCTTTCTGGATTATTACGCCACCGGCCGGCTGGATCTCGAGGTCGCCACGGCCGTGATCACGGGCATCGCCCGCGGTTGCGAACTGGCGGGCTGCGCCCTGACGGGCGGTGAGACCGCCGAGATGCCCGGAATGTACGGCGCCGGGGACTATGACCTAGCAGGTTTCTGCGTCGGCATCGCTGAGCGCGCCGACCTGATCCTCCCCGAGCGGGTGCGCCCCGGCGACCAGTTGCTCGGACTTGCCGCCTCCGGCCCCCACTCCAATGGCTATTCGCTGATCCGCAAGGTCATCGAAGCATCCGTGGCGGACCTGGCCGCCGACCTGGACGGAGCAACGCTGGGGGAGCGGCTGCTCGCCCCCACCCGCATCTATGTGCGCTCCGTGCTGCCTTTGACCCGGGCGTTGCACGTCCACGCCCTGGCCCATATCACCGGCGGCGGCATCACCGAGAACCTACCGCGGGTCCTGCCGCAGGGCACCCTGGCGCGAGTGGATATGGGTAGCTTCCAACGCCCGGCGGTCTTCGACTGGCTCAAGACCCAGGGCGGCATCGCCGAGGCCGAGATGCGCCGCACCTTCAACTGCGGCCTCGGGATGGTGGTCTGTGTCGCGCGCGACGATGTCGACACCGCACTCACTATGCTGCGCTGCGCCGGCGAAGAGGCCTGGATACTGGGCGAGATCGAATCCGCCCCCGGGGCGCCCCGGGTGATATACGCCGACACCCCGGGCCATGACTGAGGAGGTGCCGCAACCACCAAGGATGCCGGTGGTGGCATTGATCTCTGGGGCCGGCAGCAACCTGGGCGCGCTGATCGCGGCCCAGCCCCGGTGGCCCTATCGCATCGTCGCGGTGATCAGCAATGAGGCGCAGGCCCTCGGCCTTGAACGGGCGCGGGACGCGGGCATCCCGACCGCGGTGCTAGACCATCGCGCCTATCCGGATCGCCCCGCCTATGACCAGGCCCTGGCCGCGCGCATCGACGGCTACGCGCCTGGCCTGGTGGTGCTGGCCGGCTTCATGCGCATCCTCACCCCCGTGTTCGTCGCCCACTTCAGGGGACGCCTGCTCAACATCCACCCCTCACTGCTGCCCAGGTTCCGCGGCCTGCATACCCATCGCCGCGCCCTGGAGGCGGGCGAGACCGAGCATGGGGCAAGTGTGCACTTCGTCACCGCCGAGTTGGACGGCGGCCCGGTGATCCTGCAGGCGCGGGTGCCGGTGCAGCCCGGGGACGACCCGCCGCGCCTGGGCGAACGGGTACTCGCCGCCGAGCATCGGGTCTATCCCATGGCGGTGGGGTGGTTCGCGCAGGGGCGTCTGGGACTGGAGGAGGACGGCCGGGCCCGGCTCGACGGCGCGGTGCTCGACGCAGCACTGTGCCTGGACGAACATCAATCTGCTGCGCAGTAGCGCCCCCGAGCGGCGGTCACGACTTCAGCCGGTCGAGGGTGCAACGGCCAAGGCCAGCTATTTATTGCCCTCGCCGGCCGCGGCGTCACCAGAGGTCTTCGGCAGCGACGTGGTACCGATCATGAATTTTTGGAACATGTCCCAGGACGCCATGGTGCCCGAGACATAGGGTTGGAAGAGCTTCATCGGGTCGTAACCCTCGACACCGGCCATCATCCGCTCACGGATATCGTCCATGAGTTGCCGCTGGAACCCCTCAACATCCGGCAGACCGAACAGCTTGCGCATCTCCTCGGGGGTAATATCGAAGTTGACGGTGATCTTCATCGGGCGCTCCAGGATAGTAATAGGTCGATCGTGATGGGCTTGCAGTGGTCGAAAGGCCGCGTCGACAAGGCGGATAGCTTGGCCACCCGCCCACTGTGACCGACCCGGGCGACGGGCGCAAGCAGACACTGGACGAGCTCCAACCTCAGTGCCGACTGGCGCGCGGGATCGGGTCCACCCGTTCCGGCTCTTCGACCGCCAAGGTCTCGCGCACCCGCCGCCCGATCAGGACGCAGGCCCGCTCGAAGGCACGGCGCGCCTCCCGGGCATTCCAATCCCAATCCGACGGATGAGCGCTGGCCTCGAGCTGCCAGTGGCCGGTGGTGAGCACGGGACCGATGCGCACCTCGAGCGTCCAGTCATGCCAAACCTGGTCGGGCTTGCCATCCTCCACGAACTCCTGCTCCACCAGACGCACATAGTTTCCGGCGCTGTCGTCCATCGCCAGGACGTTGGACAAGGCCATGGTCTCATCCACGCAGCTCGCCCAGCCCGTATGCACGGCACTCGCCGAACCCATCAGCGCGTGGATCAAGAAGGCCGGTGTCGTGCTCAGAGAGAGCGGGGTCTCCCAATCCGGCTCGCCGGCATCTGCATCGTTCGTCATGTCTGCCTCTTCTGTTGTCCACCCCCGGCGCCGCACCAGCCGTGCCGGTCCGCGCAGTGTAAGAGCCGGCACCGCGGCAAGACAATCCGCGCGGGCCGCGGTATGGTGCACAAAAGCCATGAGCAACGGTGAGAATGGATGAGAGTCGTGATTTTCTCGGACGTGCAGGCCAACCTGCCGGCCATGCAGGAGGCAGTAGAGCGCATCCTCAAGTGGGACCCGGACCTGGTGGTCATGGCCGGGGACTTGATCAATCGGGGACCCAAGAGCCTGGATTGTCTCGAACTGTTCGACCAGTTGCGCCGCACTCGCGGCTGGCTGCCGATCCAGGGCAACCACGAGACCTATGTGCTAAAATGCGCCGCCGAGGCCCCCACCACCCCCTTGGAGGCGGAACTGCGGCGCTTTGCCGACTGGACCTATGCCCAGTTAAGACCGCGCATCGCCGCCCTGACCGGTTGGCCCGACCACCTGTGTTTCCATGCCGGGGGCGGGGCGCCCGCGGCCGCGCAGAGCTGGGTCCACGTCACCCACGGTACCATGGAGAGTAACCGCGACGGGATCGGCCCCGGGGTCCCGGACGCGGCCCTGCGCGGCAAGCTCCCGCTGGATATCGCACTCTTCGTCACGGCACACACCCATAGACCCCTGGAACGGGTGCTGGACGGCATTCCCATCCTCAATGTCGGCTCCGTGGGCTCGCCCTTCGACGGGGATGTGCGCGGGAGCTTCGCGCGGTTGGAGTGGCGCAGCGGGCGCTGGCAGCGCGAAATCGTGCGCTTCACCTACGACCGCGCGCGTGCCGACCGCGACTTTCTGGCGTCCGGGTTCATCGAGGAGGGCGGCGCCCTGGCACCGATTCTCTACGAAGAATGGCGCCAGGCGCGGCCCCTCATGCCGCGGTGGCGACGTGACTTCGAGGCGGCCGTGCTGGCGGGCGAACGCGCCCCAGAGGCAGCGGTCGCAGAATTCCTCAGCCAGGTGGGCACCTGAGAGGATTCGGTCCGCGGTGCGGACCATCACCCTCGCCAGGCGGGCGATGCCGGACAACGAACGGGCCGGACGCTCCCCCGCCGCCGATAAAAACCCCTCCAGTAGCCCCCATTCCCGGCACCGACAGCATCCACCGCTTCCTCTTTGAACACTCCAGCATCCGCGACAATCTGGTCCACCTGGACGCCAGTCTGCGCGCGGTGCTGGAGACCCACCCCTACCCGCCGGCCGTGCGCGTCTAGTTGGGGCAGGCCCTGGCGGCAGTCGCGTTACTGAGCGCCACCATCAAGTTCAACGGCTCCCTGATCCTCCAGATGCAGGACCGCGGACCCCTGGTCGCCCAGGCCACCAGCACTCGCACCCTGCGCGGCATCGCCCGCTGAGAGGGCGAGGTGCCCATGGGCGTAAGCCTTGCCGAGTCTTGCGGCGAGGGGCACCTGGTGCTGACCATCGAGCGCGGCGGCGGTGAACCCTACCAGGGCATAGTCCCGCTGACTGGCGCCGGCATCGGTGAGGCCCTGGAGCACTATTTCGCGACCTCCGAGCAACTGCCCACCCGGCTGTGGCTCGCCGCGAATGACCAGCGCGCGGCCGGACTCCTGTTGCAGCGCCTGCCGGGCGAGGAGCGAGGAGCGAGGGGCGAGGCGCGGGGCGAGGAGCAAGAGGACGATTGGCACCGGGTCGGCCTGCTGGCCGCCACTATCAAACCGGGTGAATTTCTGGGTCTAACCGCGCTGGACCTGCTGCACTGGCTCTACCACGAGGACGATGTGCGGCTCTTTTAATTGGAGCCCCTGACCTTCCGCTGCGGCTGCTCGCGCCGCCGCATCGAGGACATGCTGCGCACGCTGAGTGAGGCCGAGGTCCGATCCATGGTCACCGAGCAGGGCGCGGTCACCGTCATCTGCGAGTTCTGCAACCGCAGCTACCGCCTCGACGCCGTGAATGCCGGCCAGTTGTTCACCCAGGGCCCGCGCCAGGCCCTGTCGGCAGTCCATCACTAAGCGCCCCGAAGTCCGCGATATACCTGCTCCAACCCTTGCTCGGTCTGATCCTGATTATGGCCTTCACCTGGATCCTGAGCGAGGACCGCCACGCTGTCTCCCCCACGGCTCGTCATCGGCGCCCTGGCCCTGCAATTCATCCTCGCCACCCTGCTGCTGAAGCTGCCGCCCGCCAAGCACCTGTTCATGGCACTCAATGACGTGGTCAGGGCCATCCAGCAGGCGACCGAGCAGGGCACCGGCATGATCTTCGGCTACGTGAGCGGCAGGCCGGCGCCCTTCGACCTGACCCACCCGCAGCACGGCTTCATCCTCGCTTTCCAAGCCCTGCCCCTGCTGCTGGTCATCAGCGCGCTGTCCGCGCTGCTGTTCCACTGGCGTATCCTGCCCCTGGTGGTGCGCGGCTTCGCCTGGGTGCTGCGCCGCAAGCTCGGCATCGGCGGACCGCTCGGGGTCTGCGCCGCCGCCAATATTTTCGTCGGCATGATCGAAGCGCCGCTCCTAATCCGCCCCTATCTCATCGGGCTGTCCCGCGGCGCGATGTTCGCGGTCATGACCTGCGGCATGGCCGCGGTCTCCGGAACCGCCATGTTCCTCTACGCGGGTATCCTGGGATCGGTGATCCCGGACGCCATGGGCCACATTCTCACCGCGGTCATCATCAGCGCCCCTGCCGCCCTGCTGATCGCCGGCCTGATGGTCCCGGAGACCCACACTGCCGCGCAGCATGATCCGCTCCCCCTGCAAGCCGAGTCCAGCAGTGCCATCGACGCCATCACCCGCAGCACCCTGGAGGCCATCCCGCTGTGGCTCAATACCATCGCGATACTGGTGGTCATGGTCGCCCTGGTCGGTATCCTCAACCAGATTCTCGGTCTCTTCCCGACCGTGGCCGGCGCCCCCCTAGCCGCCCAGCGCGCGCTGGGCTGGGTCCTGGCCTCGGTGGTCTGGCTGATCGGCATCCCCTGGTCGGAGGCGACCACAGCGGGGGCCTTCATGGGGGTCAAGACGGTCCTGAACGAACTCATCGCCTATCTGCAACTCGCCGCCCTGCCGCCGGGCGCCTTGAGTCCGCGTAGTGCGCTGATCATGATCTATGCCATGTGCGGTTTCGGGCCTTGATCATAACTCCGCCCACGCCCGTCACGCTGCCACCAGCGTCAGAGCAGGCAAACTGACTGGCCGCGGTCGTCGGCGCCGCGCTGGCGGCGGCAGGTCGACGTGCGCCAGCACTTGGTCAA
>JADNEJ010000324.1 GCA_016292295.1 Candidatus Thiodictyon intracellulare | reverse complement strand
CAACTGATGAAGCCAGCGTACCCCCGCCGGGGTCGCCAGGCACGCCGCCACCTCCACCGGCAGCCCCGCCAACGGCGCCGCCGCGCACCAGCCGCGCTGCGTACTGCGCGCCACCGCCAGCTGCGTCGCCACCTGGCGCAACGGTTGTCCTTATGCCAACTGGACCGCCGTCACGCCGAGCTTTTCTGCCCGCTCCAGACATACGCGGTGCTTCACCATGCACCGCCGCTCGCCAACCAGCAACGGGTGGTGGGCGGATTTATGATTAAGGCCCCCCGCGGCCGCAGCCGCCCGGGAAAAATAGGCGCCGAGTAGTGTCCACTCCACGTTCTCATCAACCACCGGTTGACCGCCGCTCAGGGTGAACGAGAGATCGCCGTGTCCGCTGTAGAGGTCGCCGTAGACCATGATCCCGTCAGTCGACAGGAGCATGTTACGCACCTTGTCGAAATAGATGGCCTGGGGCAGGAAAATGCTCGGGCGGGTGAAGGGGACATCGCGGGTCTCGTTGCAGAGCCCCAACGGGGTCTTGATGCGCCCCAGACGCACCCACAGACGCCGCGTGGCCGTCGCATCCAGGGTCACGTCGGCCAGCCCATAATTTCAGGACGAGTGTGCCGTCATACATGTCACCGGCGTGCCGCACCAAGACCTGTCCGGCGAACAGGACCCGCGGATCAAGCTGATAGGAGGCGTTGACCGCGACTTCGGTGAAGTTCCACGACAGGTCCGGACTATCGCCGAAGAAGCGGTTCGCGCTCGTCTTGACCGCGGTCAGGCTGGCAAAACCGTTGATCTGCAAGCGCTCCCCCTGCAGTTGCTCCCACCACGCTCCCACCACGCCGACGAGCGGCCCTCATCGGCGACCGCAACACCGGCGGCCAGGGCCAGGAACCATGGGGCCAAACGGGATGTCATAGAATCGCGATCAGCGGACTCCAGAGGAGCGCACGGACGCATCATCGGATACCGACCCGACATAGCCCAAGGCACCGGGGGTGGCGGCAACGGCCTTGATCACAAATCCGCCCAAGGCCGGCCGGCCCATGTGAGTTTGCGCGCGCAAGACCATGTTCTGCAAGGGAGCGACGACGGCTGGACTGAACAAAGTGGGCGGAATTATGATCAAGGCCGGCGGCAACACGCCGAATCATCTCGGCCTCGGTCGCGACGGTGGCCGGGGCCTGGCCGGTACCGGAGATATAGTTGGCGATCCCACACCCGGCGCAGTTGGTAGGGATAGAGCCCCAATACGGCATTGGCAAAGCGGCGGTGCAGCGAGTCCTCGTCGGGCAGCACGAAGACCTTGACCGTGACCGGCGCACCGTTCGGCTAAGCCTTCAGCCACATGGTCAGATAGAGGCGCGCCTCATTTGGTCGTCATCGCCGTCACCCCGACCCCGGGGTGGACTATCACCTCCTGGGCGGACAGGACGCACGCGCACGCCAGCAGGACTAGGTACAGCCCCCCGACAGCGACACCGCGCGGCGACCGCCAACGGGCGCCGTTCAAGCCAAGACCCTGAGCCCGTCGCGAGAAAAGCCCCTCGGGTCGCCGCGGTCCGCGTAAGTCTTGCGCCAAGTGGACATTGAGGTGCGCCTGGTTGCGGTTGGGTTCGGCAGAACCGGGACGGGGCCACTGCCGCCGCCCGCCATCAGCCCGCCAAGCCCCCGGGAAGGCCCTGGGGCTTGACCCCACGCGCCGAACACGGGGCTGGGCAGGACACCTGGATAGCCGGGATCGGCCCCAGCGTGTAGTGATGCAAAGGTGGAACGGCGATTGCGCGAAGATTGCACGGCGCGCCCGGAGCGATTAGTGTTGCGCGGCACGAAAATCAGCAACAACCGCGGCGCCGTCCGGGACCGCGGCCACCCTACCGGAGGAGATGTTATGGGCTACAAGGCAACCTATGATCGCTCGATGAACGATCGCGACGCATTTTGGGCGGAAGCCGCCAGCCTGATCGACTGGATCAAACCCTGGGACCGGGTCCTGGACGACTCCACCCCTCCCTTCTATCACTGGTTCAGCGGCGCTGAGATCAACACCTGCTACAATGCCGTCGACCGCCACGTCGACACCCGCGGCGACCAGCCGGCGATCATCCATGACAGCCCAGTAACAAATTCCAAGGAGATCATCACCTACCGGCAGTTACAGGAGCGGGTCTCCCGCTTTGCCGGGGCGCTCAAGGACCTCGGCGTGACCAAGGGCGACCGGGTCATCGTGTACATGCCGATGGTCCCGGAGGCGCTGATTGCGATGCTCGGCTGCGCCCGCATCGGGGCCATTCACTCGGTGGTCTTCGGCGGTTTCTCCGCCCGCGAACTAGCCACCCGCATCGACGACGCCAAGCCCAAGGTCATGGTGGCCGGCTCCTGCGGCATCGAGACCAACCGGGTCGTGCAGTACAAGCCCCTGCTCGATGAGGCGATCAACATCGCCGAGCACAAGCCAGGGCACTGCATCATCTACCAGCGCCCCCAGGAACCCGGCACTCTGGTCCCCGGCCGCGACATCGGCTGGACCGAGGCCGTCGCGGCCGCGCAACCCGCCGACTGCGTCCCGGTGGCCGCCACTGATCCCCTCTACATCCTCTACACTTCCGGCACCACCGGCATCCCCAAGGGTGTCGTGCGCGACAATGGCGGCCACGCCGTGGCGCTGGCCTGGAGCATGAGCGCCATCTACAACATCAAGCCCGGCGAGGTCTGGTGGTCCGCCTCGGACGTGGGCTGGGTCGTGGGTCACTCCTACATCGTCTACGCCCCGCTCCTCATCGGCGCCACCACCATCGTCTATGAGGGCAAGCCCGTCGGCACGCCGGACGCCGGGGCCTTCTGGCGAGTGATCGAGGAGCATGGGGTCAAGGCCCTGTTCACCGCCCCGACGGCGTTTCGTGCCATCAAGCGCGACGACCCCAACGGCGAGCAACTCAAGCGCTACGACCTCAAGGGCTTCCGTACCCTGTTCCTGGCCGGCGAGCGCTGCGATCCGGACACCCTGCAATGGGCCGAGCGGATCCTCAAGGTACCGGTGATTGACCACTGGTGGCAGACCGAGACCGGCTGGGCCATCGCCGCCAACTGCACCGGCATCGAACTGCTGCCGGTCAAGCCCGGCTCCCCCACCTGCGCAGTCCCGGGGTACGACATCCAGATCCTGGACGAGGAAGGCGAGACGGTCAAGCCCGGCGACATCGGCCGGATCATGATCAAGCTTCCGATGCCGCCCGGCTGCCTGCCGACCCTATGGAACAACGACGACCGCTTCGTCCAGTCCTACCTCGCCATGCAGCCAGGGTATTACCTAACCGGTGATGCCGGCTACATCGACGAGGACGGCTACGTCTACGTCATGAGCCGCATTGATGACATCATCAACGTGGCCGGTCACCGCCTGTCCACCGGCGCCATTGAAGGAGTGCTATCCAGCCACCCGGACTTGGCCGAGTGCGCGGTCATCGGTGCCGCGGACCAACTCAAGGGCGAACTGCCCCTGGGGCTCGTGGTCCTCAAGAACGGGGTGGACCGGGACCCAGCAGTCATCCGCAAGGAACTGATCAACAAGGTGCGCGATGATATCGGCCCGGTGGCGGCCTTCAAGACCGTGGTCATCGTCTCGCGTCTGCCCAAGACCCGCTCCGGCAAGACACTGCGCGGCACCATGAAGAGCATCGCCGACGGCAAGGAGTTCAAGGTCCCGGCGACCATCGATGACCCGGCGATCCTGGACGAGATCGCGGTCGCACTGGAGGGCATCGGGTACGCCAAGCACGGCTAACGCCCGGTCGTTGTGGAACCCCTCTTTCGCCTTGCGGGAGAGGGGTTCCGGGTGCCACGCATCGGTCAGGCGCGGTGCGCCTCGAGTTTCCCTACCGGGCTGGACTGGGCCTTTAGCCCCGTCCCCAACTCTCTGTTTCGTCGGCTGCCGTCAGCGACAGCCGACGTGCACTAACGCCACTGACCGCAAGCAGCGGTTACCCCGCTCGCTGTTACCGACATTCCCTGTGGTTGAACGAAAAGCGCTAACCCGCACGGGCGGATGACGCGCCGCGTCGGCGCTCGGTGCCACCAGTGCCCTCCCAGGGCCATCTTGGCTTGACCTAATATTCTCTATTGTCGACATAATGGCTTGACATGGCCCATGGATCGGCTATCGTTAGCAGTAATTTAGCTAAAGTGTCGACACTTTTAATGGATGCCATCGCTGAGCCGCCGCCCGAGGAGGCGTCCACCATCGCCGACCGCGTCTTTGGGCAACTGCGTCAGGCGATCGTCGAGGGCGGGATTGCGCCCGGGGCCAAGATCAGCGAACCGGAGATGGCTGCCCGCTTGGGAATCAGCCGCGGCCCCCTGCGCGAGGCCATGCGCTGCCTGGAGTCGACCAATCTCGTGGAGCGTCGGCCCAACCTAGGCGCGCGGGTCATCACACTCTCCAGCGAGCAGCTGATCGAGATTTACCTGATCCGTGAGGCCCTGGAGGGCTTGGCCGCACGGCTGGCCGCCGAGCGCATGTCCGCGGCCGGGATCGCGGACCTCAAGGAGTTGCTCGCGCAACACCGCGCAGAGATCGTCCTGGAGTGCTGGCAGGCCTATGTCCAGAAGGAAGGGGACATGGACTTCCACTACCGCATCGTGCAGGGCAGCGGCAACCAGCGCCTGATCGGCATCCTGTGCGACGACCTCTATCACCTGGCGCGCATGTACCGCTGCAAGTTCGGGATGGTCAGCGACCGGGCGCGCGATGCCTTGAAAGAGCATGAACTGATCCTCGATGCCATCGCCGAACGCGACGGCGAACTGGCCGAACTCATGATGCGCCGACACATCCGCGCCTCCCGGCGCAACGTCGAGCGCCGACTCGCAACCGACACCACCACCCAACCGCGGACCGACCCATGACCCAAGCAAACACCCCTGGCGCCCGTCTGCGCCAGGCCGTCAAAGACGAACACCCACTCCAGGTCGTCGGCGCCATCAACGCCTACCATGCCATGATGGTGGAGCGCACCGGCTACCGTGCCGTCTACCTCTCCGGGGGCGGGGTCGCGGCCGGGTCCTTCGGGGTGCCGGATCTCGGAATCACGAGCCTCAACGACGTGCTGGAAGACGTGCGCCGCATCACCTTCGCAACCAAGCTCCCGCTCCTCGTGGACGCGGATACCGGCTGGGGCGGCGCCTTCAACATCGCCCGCACCGTGCGCGAGATATCCCGCGCCGGGGCCGCCGGCATCCACATTGAGGACCAGGTCGCGGCCAAGCGCTGCGGGCACCGCCCGAACAAAGCCATCGTCTCCAAGGAGGAGATGGTCGACCGCATCAAGGCCGCCGTGGACGCTCGTACCGATGACCTGGTTATTATGGCCCGCACCGACGCCCTGGCCGTCGAAGGCATGGAGTCCGCCATCGAGCGCGGCATCGCCTGCGTCGAGGCCGGTGCCGACATGATCTTCCCAGAGGCCATCGTGGAACTGGCGCAGTACTGCCGCTTCGCCGCCGCCGTCGGGGTCCCGGTACTCGCCAACATCACCGAGTTCGGCGCCACCCCGCTCTTCACCACCAAGGAATTGGGCGAGGCCGGCTGCTCGCTGGTCCTGTATCCCCTGTCCGCCTTCCGCGCCATGAACAAGGCGGCGCTCAACGTCTATCAGACGATCCGGCGCGACGGCACCCAGGCTAATGTCGTGGATACCATGCAGACCCGCATGGATCTCTATGACTACCTCAATTACCACGGCTTTGAGCGGAAGCTCGATGCCCTGTTCGCGGCGGACAAGGATTAGGCTCACGGATCAGTCATTCATTCGCGGACCAGAATCCCCCCTACATCATCACTGACCCAAGAGAGAGACCAGCATGGCCGAGCAAGAAAGCCAGTTGCCGAAGGCGAAGAAGTCCGTCGCACTCTCCGGCACCGCCGCCGGCAACACCGCCGTCTGTACCGTTGGCCGCACCGGCAACGATCTGCACTACCGTGGCTATGACATCCTCGATTTCGCCGATCACGCCGAATTCGAGGAGATCGCCCACCTCCTGATCCATAGACACCTGCCAAGCCGCGCCGAACTGGTCGCCTACAAGCACCGCCTGCGCGCCCTGCGCGGCCTGCCCGCGGCGATGAAGACGGCCTTGGAGCAGCTTCCTCCCTCGTCCCACCCAATGGACGTGCTGCGCACCGGCGTCTCGCTGCTAGGCTCGCTGGAGCCCGAGAAGGAGTCGATGCCCTATGCCGGCGCGCGCGCTATCGGCGATCGCCTGATCGCGAGCGCCGGTTCCATGCTGCTGTACTGGCACCATTACGCCCGTCACGGCCGACGTATCGACGTGGAGACAGACGACGACTCCGTCGGCGGGCACTTCCTGCACCTGCTGCACCAGCACTCGCCCTCGGCCGCTTGGGTGCGTGCCATGCACACCTCGCTCAACCTCTACGCCGAGCACGAGTTCAACGCCTCGACCTTCACCTCACGGGTGATCGCCGGCACCAACTCCGACATCTATTCCGCCATTACCGGTGCTATCGGGGCCCTACGCGGCCCCAAGCACGGCGGCGCCAACGAGGTCGCCTGCGAGATCCAGCAGCGCTACACCGACCTGGACGAGGCGGAGAGAGACATCAAGGAGCGGATGGAGCGCAAGGAGATCGTCATCGGCTTCGGGCATCCGGTCTATACGGTCGGCGATCCTCGCAACGAAGTCATCAAGGCCGTCGCCCGGCGGCTGTCCGAGGACAACCAGGATACCCGTATGTTCGAGGTGGCCGAGCGCCTAGAGACCGTCATGTGGGACCTCAAAAAGATGTTCCCCAACCTGGACTGGTTCTCCGCCGTCGCCTACTCCCAGATGGGCATCCCCACCGCCATGTTCACGCCCATCTTCGTGATGGCACGCCTCAGTGGCTGGACCGCCCACGTCATTGAGCAGCGCCAGGACAACAAGATCATCCGTCCGAGCGCTAATTACGTCGGCCCCGAAAACCGCAAGTGGGTCCCGCTCGACCGGCGCTGATCTGATCGCACCGCGCAGGCCCGAAGGAAGCAAAGGGCGGGCAGTTGCCGCAGCACAGTTGCCAAGGAGGGCCCTGTCCGGCAACTCAAGCCGACAAGAGATCGCGTGGTCTGTCCGAAATTACTCCGGCTTGGTCGAGACGTAAGTCAGCTGACGATAGATGACTCGATCCTGAATCCGTGAACTAGTGCCACACGATTGAAATTCTAATGCCATTTCTGGGAGTATGTAGTAAACCACTATTTTTTCAGAATTCTACTGATTCCCTGCGACTGTGATGCCCTTACTGCGTGCTGCCCCCGTCTCTGTAACCGATCGTGAGCGTCGGCAACTGAAGACGCTTGAACGAAAACCGACCTGTCCGCAGCAAATTGCGATGCGCGCACGGACTATCTTTTTTGTTGGCGAGTCGAGACGTCGGCGTGCGAGCGACGGCCGACGAACTTGGTATCGATCGATCTACAGTCCAAGCTTGGCGGCGGCGGTGGACTGAACACTCCGACACCAACGTCGCGGAGCGGTTGTCGGATGCCTCGCGGCCCGGTACGCCACTGATTTTCACGGCCGAGCAGATCTGCGCGGTGGTGGTGCTGGCCTGCGAAGACCCG
>JADNEJ010000288.1 GCA_016292295.1 Candidatus Thiodictyon intracellulare | reverse complement strand
TTGCAGAACATGGTTTTGTGCGCGCAAACCCACATGGGCCGGCCGGCCTTGGGCGAATTTGTGATCAAGGCCCCGCGATGCGCGCTGGGCGCCGGTGTGCGGGAGCCAAGGTCGATGCGGAAATCATCCCATTCATTTGCGTTTCTTTGCGTTCATGGGTGGATTAAAAGCTCTTTTTTGGCGCACGCAATCAGTGCTGGCACCGCGCGCAATAGAAGCTGGAGCGTTGGCCGATGCGCTGCTCGCGCAGCGCCGTGCCGCAGGCCGAGCAGGGTTCGCCGGTGCGGCCGTAGACGCGCAGCAAGCGGGCGAAATAGCCGGGGTTACCGTCTTCCTGGACATAGTTGCGCAGCGTAGTGCCGCCCTGGACGATGGATGCCTTGAGTACGCTCCTGATGGTCCCGGCCAGGCGCAGGTAGCGTGGGAGCGCGATGCGGTTGCAGGCGCGGGCCGGGTGGATGCCGGCCAGGAACAGCGATTCGCTGGCATAGATGTTCCCCACCCCGACCACCACGGTCCCGTCCATGATAAAGGACTTGACCGCTACGCGGCGATTGCGACTCTGGGCGAAGAGGTGGCTGCCGTCGAAGCCGTTTTCCAGTGGCTCGGGGCCGAGGTCGCGCAGCAGCGGGTGGCGGGTCGCCGCCAGGGCCGGCGGGTCCGGGGTCCAGATCAGAAGGCCGAAGCGGCGGGGGTCGTGCAGGCGTAGCGCCCGGCCGTCGGTGAGCACCAGGTCGACGTGGTCGTGCCTGATCGGCGCCAACCCCGCGGTCACCAGGCGCAGGCTCCCGGACATGCCCAGGTGCAGAATCAGGCTGCTGCCGCCGACCTCGAGGAGCAGGTACTTGGCGCGCCGCGTGAGCCCCCCGATCGGCAGGCCCGCCAGGCGCTCGGGCAGGTCGGCGGGGATGGGCAGGCGCAGGCGCGGCTGGCGCACCACCAGGCGCTCGATCCGCCGGCCCTCGAGGTGGGGGCGGATGCCGCGCAGCGTGGTCTCGACCTCTGGGAGTTCCGGCACTTCAGTGCCCGTGCCGCGAGGGGGTGATTGCGGCCTTTCCCTTGGTTCCCGGCCTGGCCCTCGAGTCTGTGCCTTCGTGCTCCGGCACCGGGTCGGATGCGAAGGGGTCGATGCCGAATCCCACGGGCGGTACCTTGTAGGGTTCGGCGCCGAAACCGGCGGGCGGTTCTTCATCCGCGTCCGGTTGGTCTGACCGGTCCTGATCCGGGCTCAGGCGGACCACCGACGGGGTCTCCTGGGAGGCGTCCGAGGCAGAGGCCGCCGCGGACGGGGATGCGGCCAGGAGGGCGAAGGAGTCCGTCGCCGGGGTGTTAGGCGCGGTACCGGCACCAGCCGGCTTGCGGGGGGCGGGCGGCGCCGCGATACGTATCGGAGCGCCGGCGGCCGAGGCGGGCGATGGGCCCTGGTCGATGGCGGTTGGATCCTGTTCCAGCAGCAGCCCATCGCCCAGGACGTAGCGCAGTCGCTGATCCAGCCGGGTCCATCGGCGCCGATCGGCGGATACCAGCAGGCGCAGCGTGGTGCCGCCCCCGAACCTGATCTGGAGCGATTCTCCGCTCAGGTCGCCGATCATAGGCTCCAGGCGCTCGGCTGTCAGCCCGGCCAGGGTTTTGAGGGAGGCGGCGGCCAGGGGCACCCCGTTGAGGGTGGCGTAGACCGGGGAGGTGGCGCAAGGCAGGAGTTTGCGCGAGCAATAGTCGATGGGTGGGGCGATCAGGCGGGTATAGAGACCGTCGTCGATCAGGTGCACCAGTCCATCCACGGCCACGTAGCGGCGCTGTCCCAAGGGGTCCAGACCGCCGAAGCCGAGCCTCAGGTCGTCCTGCTTGACCTGGAGCTTGGCCGGGGCCAACCCCAGTTCACCGAGCGCCGCGGACTGGGCCGGAAAGCTGCGCTGGACCGGGGTGCGCAGGAGGTTCAGCAGGCGCTCGACCTGACCCTGGTCGGCGTCCAGGTCCATGGGTTCGCGCATCCGCCAGCCGTCCGGGGTCTGCTCCAGACGGATGCGGGGCTCGCCCGCACGCTCCACCTCGACCTGCCGGATATCCGCGGCGGCGATGGCGGTCAGCGTCTGGGGGTTGTCCGCGACGCCCAGCAAGTGACGGATGCCCAGGCCAAGTGCCGCGAGCACCAGGACCAGGAGCAGATTGACGAGCCACCGTGCCTTCATGGTCTAGCCTCGCGAACGCGCCCAGCGCATGGTCAGGCCCGCGACCAAGAAGAGTCCCGGCAGGGGGACCAGGGCACCCAGGCCCAGCAGCAGGCGGCGTCCCTGATCCAGGATCAGGCCCGCGGCGGGCGTCTGGTCCGGGGGCAGGGCGAACAGGCCCTTCTCCCCGCTCACCCAGCGCAGCAGTTTGAGACCCAGGGCGCGGTTGCCGTAGGCGTCGAGTTGGGCATTGCTCAAGAAATCCCCGCCCCCGACCACCAGCACCCGCTGCACCTGGCCGTCCTTGCCGCGAGGCCGGGTCAGGGCCAGGACCACCGGGAGCGGACCGGCCTGTTTGCCGACCACCTCGTCACGAAAGACCTTGCCCTTCAGGCGCCCGGTCTCGTTCAAGCTCTCGGAGCTGGTACTTAGGTAACCGGCCAGGGTCCAGCCGGACGCGGTGCTGGTCTCAAAGGCGAGCGCCCCTGGCAGCAGTGCCGGGTCCTTAAGGCCGGCCCCCAGGGCGTCGTCCGGGAACTCGGAGATGGCGGCCACCGCCGGAGTCTTGGACTCGAACTCGGCCGCCTTAGCATCGACCCCGGTGCCGGGGAGCACGCCGATCCCCAGTTGATCCAGCAGCGCCTCCAGCCCGTTGGCGGGTTCCGGGTCCATGAGCCAAAATAGGTTGCCGCCGCGCTCCAGGTAGTGGGCGAGCCGCTGTGCCTCTCCGGGGAAGAGGGTGATCGTCGGGTTGGACAGCAGGAGCAGATGGGTATTGACCGGTACCTCCGCCACCGTCGTCAGGTCCAGGTTGCGCAACAGCAAGCCCCGATCCTTCAAATCCTGGCCGAAGCGGCCCAGGTCCGACGCCCCCTCGCCGTCGATCTTGCGCTCCCCGTGATCCTCCAGGACCGCCACCCAGGTCGCTTTGGCGGTCGCGAGACGGGCAATGGTGGCGCTGAGGGTGCGCTCCCCGACCCGGTTCAGGGTCTCGCGGCGCCCCCGGTATTCCAGCATGATCTGACCGGCCAGGGTGACCTTGGCGTCGCGCGCCTGCTCCGGGAAGCGCTAGGGGTCGAGGAAGCGCACCGTCAGCCCCCGCAGGGCGTGCCGATAGCGCGCCAGGAAGCGCTCGATGGCCTTGCCCAGGGCGTCCTGGGGGTCGGCGAAGACGGTGGCGTGCAACGGTGCGTCCAGGCGGCTCAGGATCGCCGCCAACTCCGGGCTCAAGAAGTTGGCGCGCTCGCCGGTCCAGTCCCAGTAGTGGTCCTGGCGGGCGACCAGCCAGCCGGTCGCGATCATGCAGCCGAGCAGCAGCAGGGCGAAGAGCCCGTTCGCCAAGAGCCGTTCGATTCCCTTGATAGCCTCAAGAATGGTTGCGTTCATTTGCGGCTAAATTTGTTCTTGATTCATGCGAGCCGCCGATTGGCCAGGCGCCGGCGAGTCAGCGCCAGGAAGAGCCCGGTGAAAAGCAGAAAATACGTCACATCACTGACCCGCACGGCGCCCGGCAGGAACCACAGCAGGTGCTCGTTCCAGGCCAGCCAGGCGAAGAGCGAGAGCCCCGGGAGGCTCAAGTCCTGGGCGCGGCCGATCACGGAGAACAGCAGCAGGAGGCCGAAGGCGGCCAGTACCGCCGCCCCGGGCTGGGCGCTCAGGCTAGCGGCATAGAGCCCGATAGCGCCGAATATCAGAGCCGCCAGCCACAGTCTCAAGGCGGCCGCGGCGAAGAGCCCCGGGTCCAGGTGGGCAACGCCCAGGAGCAAGGCCAGGTTAGCCGCGGGCAGCAGGCATAGGGCATCCGCATGGCGATCACGGCGGCGATGCTGAACAGGTTCAGTGCAAGCTCCTGGGACAGGTTTGCCACCCACTCGTCCGCTCCCAGCCCGTTGAAGTCGTCCACCACCTTAAGGAAGACCCAGGCGAGTACCACTTGGCGCGCTCCCAGCAGCACCCACAAGAGCGGCGTGACCAGGCCGCCGACAGTTCCCGGCCGGCGATGCTGAGGATCACGCCCGCTCCTCCGCCCAGATTAGGTCGAAGAAGACCCGCTCCAGGTCGCTGCGCTCCGCGGTAAATTCCCGCAGCCCGAGCCCTGCTGCCGCCACCACCTGCCGGGCCAGGTCTTCGGGCCCCTGATCGGGCTTGAGGACGACGCGCAGTTGCTCCTGCTGCAGCGGGCTTGCCTGCGCCACGCAGTCCAGGGCGCCGACCGCGGCGCAGTCCGCGGGCGGTGCCAGGCGCAGCCGCCAGATGAGGGTGCCGCGGTCTGTGGCCAGCTGGTCCCCGGACACCAGCCGCCCCTGGTGGAGGATCGCCACTTGGTCGCACACAACTTGTACATCCGGCAGGAGGCGGCTGGAGAAGATGACCCCGCTGTCGCGCTCCAGTGCGCGGATCTGGCGGACCCGCACCGGGTCCAGCCCCTCCATGGGTTCATCCAGGATCAGGAGCCGTGGTTGGTACAGGATCGCCTGGGCGATGCCGAGCTTCTGCCGATAGCCCTTGGAAAGCTTGGCGATGGGGCGTCGGCCCAGGTTATCCAGGCCGCAGCGGCTCTTGGCCTGCGCCACCACATCCGCATCCGCGGCCTTGGCGCGGGGGACCCGATGCAGGCGGGCGCAGAAGCGCAGGTACTCGTCGATCCTCAAGATCCTGGTAGAGGGGCGGGCGCTCGGGAAGATAGCCCAGGAGTCGCTTGGCCCCGACCGGGTTGCGGGCGAGATCGATGCCGGCGATCTCTACCCGCCCGCTGCTCGAGGCCAGGTTGCCGCTCAGGACCCGCAGGCAGGTGGTTTTGCCGGCCTCATTGGGCCCCAACAGGCAGAGCACACCCCCGGGGCCAAGGTCAGGTCCAGTCTCGCCAGGGCCGTGTGGCGGTCGAAGCGGCGGGTCAGGTCGGTTACGCGTACCAGGGTCTCCATAACCAAGTTATAATACCCGCCCCGGGGGGACTTGCCAAACGCTCGTGCCGGGTCGGCCACCGCACGGCGCCGCGGCCGTGCGACGACATTGCTTGGCGATTTGGCCGCGGCGTGGCACCCTCCCACCCGCACAGACTAATCACCAAGAGGGGCCATCCCCGATGCATCCGGAACGAGCAGACAGCGCGCTCACCCTGAGCGCCGAGGAACAACACGAGATGATCGCGGTTGCCGCCTATTACCTGGCCGAGCAGCGCGGATTCGCCGGGGAAGGGGCGATGGATGACTGGATCCACGCCGAGCGCCAGATCGACCGCATGGTCGAGCGCATGCACCATGACGGCGCCAACCGCCGCGCCCTGGAGCGGGTGGGTCTGCGCAATGCCCTCAAGCTCTGGGGTCAGGACGGGGCGGACGTGCCACCGTCCTAACCACCGCTCGGCAGATCCTCGTACGGATCGCGGGTGCCTGGCTATTTCCGCGTTGGTTCGAGCGGTACACCAGGCTTCGCGGGGCCGGTGGGCGTGGGTTCGTCGACTGGTTTGAGCGGGGTTTTCGGTTGGGGTTTCGGCTGGAACTGCGGGGTCTTGGCCGCCGCCCCGGCCCCGGTGCCGAGCATATTGAGCGCCTCGGCGCTCTTGCCCGGGATCTCGAAGTGCATCTCGGGCCAGATTGCGAGCCCCTTGGCCGCGGACACGGTACCGCCGCTGGCCTGATCGATGGTGGTGCCGGACAGCGCCGTGCGCACGATCAGGTCGCTCTCCCCCGTGATCCCCGTGAGCTTGCCAGTGCCCCCGGTCAGCTTGAAGGTGCCGGTGCAGGAACCGGGCTCGCCGTCGCAGTTGTACTCGGCGTAGATGTAATCTCCGGTCGGGCTCTCGATGGTGCAGTAGCCGTGACCCTTGATGGTGTTGGCGAGGATCTCGGTGATCTGGGTGGAGGGACAGGTGAAGAGGGCGGCGTCCAGGAGCCCCTGGCCATGCTCGATATACATGATGCCCGCGAAGGTGCCGATGAACTGGAGCTTGTCCACGGCCACCTGGAAGACCTGTCCATTGGCCTCCCAGGGGGCCAGGATCTTGGCCGTGCCTTGTTCCGCCCACAGGGGCGGAACCACGGCGATGCCGACGAGGGCGAGCAGGGGGGCAAGGCTGGCCATGGGGAACCCTATGGCTGCGGTGCCGACGTGGGCGCGGGCGGTGCGGCCGCTGGTGCATCCTCGGAGGCGGCCGAGTCCAGTCGCTCCATGGCCGCGGCGCCTTCTTCGGGCGATTCGGATTGCACGACCGCCAGGCATTCGGCGATATAGTCCTCCATATCCTCCGGGGCCACCTCTTCCTCGGCGGCCATCTTGCGGCACTGATCGGCCGTGTCGTCCGCCAGGCTCAAGGTGGGGCAGCCGATGGCCAGCAACGCGGCGAGCGGCAGGGCGTAAAATGAACGCATCATTAGTAATCTGGCTCCTGATAGGGTTGAGGGGCTTGCCACGGGCCTTGATCATAATTCCGCCCACCTTGTTCAGTCCCGGCGTCTCCGCTCCCTTGCAGAATATGCTTTTGCGCGCGCAAACCCACATGGGCCGGCCGGCCTTGAGCGGGTTTGTGATCAAGGCCCTTACCACGGTGCAAGGGCACGCAGGACCCCGTCCAGTGGTAGGCAGGTCGGTCGTGGCGTGGTATTAGGGTTACGGATGATAGCCGCTCAGGCCCCATGTGGTAAATCAGCGTTCGCCGGCGACCCGGCGGTGCCCCCGCTGCTGCTCGGCTGGCGGGAGTGGGCGGCCCTGCCGGATATTGGGCTGCACCTAATCAAGGCCAAGGTGGACACCGGGGCCCGGACCTCGACCCTGCACGCCTTCTATGTCGAGTCCTTGCGCCGCGGTGGCAGCCCGTATGTGCGCTTCGGCGTACACCCGCTGCGCGGGCGTCTGGACCTGATGGTGCATGGCGAGGCGCCATTGCTCGACTGCCGTCGGGTCTGCGACTCCGGCGGCCACCGGGAGGAGCGCTGCGTGATCTTGTCTCGGCTGCGGATCGGGGGCCGGGAGTGGCCGATCGAGCTGACCCTGACCAATCGCGAGACCATGCGGTTCCGGATGCTGCTCGGACGCGGCGCGCTCGCCGGACGCGCGCTGGTGGACCCGCAATTGTCGTTTGTCACGGGGCGGCAGTTGCAGCCGGCCAGGTGCTACGGGACGGACTGAGGCGCGCCCGCTGGCGGCTGGCGCTCTGTTGCGCTTGCCCGTTGTCCAGCACCTCGCTCGCCGGTCGGCCGGACGCGATGCCGGTGGGAGCGGTGTCCCGCCGTGATCAAGCCTCGTGGTCAAGCACGTCCCCGCAGCGCGGCTCCAAGCCGCTCCTCTCGGGCTCTAGCAGCCTGTCGGATTTTGGGGCCCCGTCTGGGCAGCGGGTCCGGGACACTGTCGGGATCAACCCCGATGGCCGCCCGATGGGCGGAGCGCTACTGCCGATGCGCCGCTTCCACCCGAAGGACCGCGACACTGACTTGCTCCTGCCGCTGTCGGTGCAGGACTGGCTGTCCAAG
>JADNEJ010000584.1 GCA_016292295.1 Candidatus Thiodictyon intracellulare | reverse complement strand
TATTACGTCTGCAGTCAGGAGAACACCGCGGAAAACTGCGTTTCTAGCCGAAAACTGTCTCTTTTTTTCCATAAAAGCCCACCCAAGGGCCTCAGGCGGTGACGCCGGTCGCTAAGTCCGATAGACTGCTAGTCGGCCGCTTGCCGGGGCTGGCCCTTGCGCGTGGCCCAGTCAACCCAGGTCCAATGGATCTCTTCCACGGCCAGGGGGCGGTCGCCGTCGCTGACCGTCACCCGTACCGTGCAACCCTTGTTCTTGTTGCCGGCGGAGAAGCGGAGGCTGACCAGCAGGTCGAGTACCTGTTCGCTGACAAGATCGCCGGTGCGGATGGTCAGCGCATGATCAGATGGAGTGACCGGCCAAGGTCCCATGACCGCGACCGCGAGGTCGGCCTGCAAGGCGAGCTGCACACGGCTATCGGCATAGACCACCTCGATGGCATCGTCCAACTCCCGGGCGATGGCGGTCTGGATACCCGCGGCGTTGACGATGTCGTGGAATGCACCGCCGCCCGCGTCCGCCAGGGCACCGAGCAATTCCTCGTTGTAGTCGTTACCGACACTAAAGGTGCTGGTGCGGATGCCAAGCTGAAGTAGCTGCCCGGCGTGCTGGGCGAATTCCGCGGGATCAACGATTCCGACATTGGCCTGGCCGTCGGTGAGTACCCTGGCTATCGGTGAGTACAAAGCAGCGGCGCAACCGTTCGTGCGGGGGCTCGCGGCCGATCAAACCGCAGGCGATGAGCCAACCCTCGCCGAGGTTGGTGGAGCCGCGCGGGCCGATACCGCCGAGGGCGCCGGCAGCCGCACGACGGGCCTCGGTACTCGCCGCGGCCAGGGGCAGTAGGGTGGCAATGGGGTCGTCGAAAACGACCAGGGCAACCCGATCACGGGGTTCGAGTCGCT
The DNA here is from genome assembly GCA_016292295.1 of Candidatus Thiodictyon intracellulare. Taxonomy (GTDB): domain Bacteria; phylum Pseudomonadota; class Gammaproteobacteria; order Chromatiales; family Chromatiaceae; genus Thiodictyon; species Thiodictyon intracellulare. Next base: position 6,776 of record JADNEJ010000584.1, on the reverse strand, counting down.
CAATGGCGGTCAACGCGGCCTCGCAAGCGCGCGGTCATGTGTCACCACCCATGGACCCGGACCGGTCCAGCGCCAAGGCCAAGGCCAGGTCGACCGGGGAACGCTCGCCTCCCATGAGGCGGGGCACACAGGCGCAGATACAGATAGCGCTCGCTGTCGCCGTGCCAGCGGATCAGCCGGCGGTCGATGTCCAGTGAGAGCCCGAGGCGGTTGCGACTCGCGGGGTCCGGCGCCTCGCCGCTGTCAGCGTCAGCGGCGGTCCGGAAGGCGCAGAGGTGGATAGGGTTTCCTACGACCACTCGGGACAGACTCTCGGCGATGGCGGACGGATGGGCGTCTCCTTCAGGTTGTCGTATCGGCGGACGGGGACCGCTGGAGTCGGCATCTGCCCGGTTGCGTTCCGGTGGCTGGATTTCTGGTCAGAGCTCGGTGCTGAACAGCCGCTGCGCCTGCTCCAGCAGGGCGTCGAGCCGACGCTGATCGGTGCGGGCAAGCGGTCGACGCACGTGCAACTCGATATCCGGGTGCAGGGCGATGCGCTCCCAAGTGCTGCGGTGCTGTTGGCGCACCGTCGGTAGCGGTGCAAGCGTGGCCGGGGGCTCCGGTCGTGCGGCGTTGGCGGGCGGTTCGCCGTGCCGGGCAGGCTTACTAGACACCTGGCGCACATAGTCGTAGGCCGTCGCGGGAGCATCCTGCACGGCGCCCGATTCGACGAGTGCCGCGGCCACGCCGGCATCGTCGAGGGTCTTCAACTGCGCCCGGATCGTGGCAAGGGGCTGGTGGACCTCCTGCAAGCACCGGATCAGCCGCAGGCGGTCGCGGTGGCCGGGGCCGTAGCTCGCGGCCAGTCCCCGCCCCGCCGACGCTGGCAGCAGTTTCTCCGCCAGGTAGTAACGGATGGCGCGCACGGGGACGCCAGTCGGGACGCCCGTCTCGCGACTGAGGACTGTTGATGTCGAGCCTGTTAATCATAGCCAAAATCATACATCAAACGGTGTCGCTGTCAATATATCGACAAGTGAGATTCAGCGAGAGTAAAGGGGGCAGTTGGTGCCCGGCCGACGGCCGAAAAAAACCCAGGGGGTAGCGGGTGTCACTGGAGCCGCGGATCAGAACGGCGATGCGGCACCAGCTCTGCAGAAATACCTTGCATTGAAATTCAAAATTAGGCACTATCACCCAAGTGCAGTGTTTTCCTGTAGTGGTTCGGTAGTACCTCCTCTCCGCGATGCGTGTGGCAGATCCTTCCGTAATATCGCGACAATCGTCTGCATGTACACAAGTTTAGTTTCACCCAAGAGGTATCCGTAATGGCTACAGGCACAGTTAAGTGGTTCAGTGACGAGAAGGGCTTCGGCTTCATCACCCCGTCGGATGGCACCAAGGACGTCTTCGTCCATCACAGCGCCGTCCAGGGCGGCGGCTTCAAGTCGCTGGCCGAGGGACAGGCCGTCTCCTACAACGTTGAGCAAGGCCAGAAGGGCCCGAGCGCGACCAACGTCGTAGCCCAGTAAACCTTGGGGCCGAGTGGCCCGACGCCTGGTCTTAAGAAGCCCCGCCGCACGGCGGGGTTTTTTTATTTTTGTCCGCTGAACGGCCTTGATAAAAATCCCGGTCAGGGCGCACCGACGAGAGCACACATAGCCACGCGGTCGAACGCCGGAAGCGCTGCACCTCAGTGCGGCGCAGCCTGGCGAGCGACCGCCGCGTTGCGTTCTGCGGATAGGCCGCGCCGCACTGGGATGCGGCGCTCCCAGTGGCCGGAGCAATGATCAAGGCTCGTCAAACCTTGGCGGCCCGCCCTTCCCCCTTAGCCTCTGATGGAACCCTGCTTTGATATCCACGGCCAACATTACCATGCAATTCGGAGGCAAACCGTTGTTCGAAAACGTCTCCGTCAAGTTCGGCAGGGGCAGTCGCTACGGCTTGATCGGCGCCAACGGCAGTGGGAAATCGACCCTGATGAAGATCCTGGGCGGCGACCTAGAGCCCAGCGCGGGCAACGTGTCGGTGGACCCCGGCAAGCGCCTGGGCAAGCTGCGCCAGGACCAGTTCGCCTTCGAGGACCAGACGGTGATCGATACCGTGATCATGGGCCACGAAGAACTCTGGCAGATCAAGCAGGAGCGCGACCGCATCTACGTGCTGGCGCACATGAGCGAGGCCGAGGGTATGGAGGTCGCGCACCTGGAGGTGCACTACGCCGAGTTGGACGGCTACACGGCCGAGGCCCGTGCGGGCGAGTTGCTGCTGGCGCTCGATATCCCGCTGGCGCAGCACGAGGGCCCCATGAGCGCCGTGGCACCGGGCTGGAAGCTGCGTGTGCTGCTCGCTCAGGCCCTGTTCGCGGACCCCGACATCCTGCTGCTGGACGAGCCCACCAACAACCTGGACATCAACACCATCCGGTGGCTGGAAGAGGTGCTGAACGCGCGCAACAGCACCATGATCATCATCTCCCATGACCGGCACTTTCTGAACAGTGCCTGCACCCACATGGCGGACCTGGACTACGGCGAGTTGCGCCTCTACCCCGGCAACTATGACGAATACATGACTGCGGCCAGCCAGGTGCGGCAGCGCCAGTATGCCGACAACGCCAAGAAGAAGGTCCAGATCGCCGAGTTGCAGACTTTCGTCAGCCGATTCTCCGCCAACGCCTCCAAGGCCAAGCAGGCGACGTCGCGCCAGCGCCAGTTGGAGAAGATCAAGCTGGAGGACATCAAGCCGTCCAGCCGGGTCAACCCCTTCATCCGCTTCGCTCAAGACAAGAAGCTCTATCGTCTGGCGCTGGAGGTGAAGTCACTGGCCAAGGGCTACGGCGGCAAGCCGCTCTTCAAGGGTCTGGACCTGACGGTCGCGGTCGGCGAACGGGTCGCCATCATCGGCCCCAACGGCATCGGCAAGACCACCCTGCTGCGCAGCTTGGCCGGCGAGCTCGTGCCCGACAGCGGCGCGATCAAATGGTCAGAGAACAGCAACATCGGCTATTTCGCCCAGGACCACGCGGCCGATTTTGCCGCGGACACCACGCTGTATGACTGGATGGACCAGTGGAAGCAGCCGGGCGACGACGAGCAGGTCATCCGCGGCACCCTGGGGCGGCTGCTGTTCTCCCAGGACGAGATCAGGAAGCCCGTGAGCGTGGTCTCGGGCGGCGAGCAGGGCCGGCTGCTGTTCGGCAAGCTGATGCTGCAAAAGCCTAATTGCCTGCTGATGGACGAGCCCACCAACCACCTGGACATGGAATCCATCGAGTCGCTCAACACTGCGCTGGATGACTACCCCGGCACCCTGATCTTCGTCAGTCACGACCGGGAGTTTGTCTCCTCGCTCGCGACCCGCATCATCGAGTTGACGCCCCAAGGGGTGGTGAACTTCCGCGGCAACTACGAAGACTATCTGCAGAGCGAGCGCGCTGCGACCTGAGGCGTCCGAAAGAGGCCGGAGCGCCAACCCCGGGTCTTTCACGATCGCAGGCCTATGCGTACAGTCGCGGGACGCGGAACGCCCGCACTGCGTTCCCACGCTGGAGCATCACTGCCATTAAGTTAAGCGTCGCACCACCTCTGGAGTCCAAGGCTTCAGCCTTGGAGGCGCGCCAAGGCTGAAGCTTTGAACTCCAGTCGGAGGGAACGCGGTCCGCGAGTGCGGCTTAACTTAACGGCAGTGACGCTAGAGCGCGGGAACGAGAGAGCTCAGTACCCACCCGCGGGAGCCGCGGCGGGCACCGATGCCGCCGTCGCTGCGGCCGATCCCTTGGCGGCAACCTCCTGGCCTACCAGGGTATTGAACACCTCAATGAACCGCTCCTTGCTGCCGGTCATGTTCGGGCTGGTGCGGTACTTGCCGTTGACGATCACCGCCGGTACCCCGTCAATGCCGTAGCGCGTGTTGAGGTCCTGCGCCTTGCGGACCTTGGTCTCGACCGTGAAGGAATTGTAGGCATTGCGGAAGGCCTTCTCATCAATGCCGATCTCACCGGCGAACTTCACGAGGTCATCCTCCATGAAGATGGGCCGCCGGTCTACCTGCATGGCCTTGAACAGAGCCACATGGAAGTCGTCGAGCTTCCCCATCGACTCGGCGGCGTAATAGGCCCTGGCGTGAGGTTCCCAGCGGGCGCCGGTGGCCGGCATTCGGCGGAAAGTGGCGCCCGCGGGCAGGGAGCCGACCCAGGTGTTCATCAGCGGCTCCAGGTACCAGCAATGGGGACAGCCGTACCAGAAGACCTCCACGACCTCGACCTGGTCACCGGTCGCGGTGGCTACGGGGGGCGTCAGCGTCACGAACTCGCTCCCCTTCTCGGCGGCCCAGACCGAGCCGATCGACAACATTAGGGCGGCCACAACGCCGACCAGGGAGGGCACATGCAGGCTACGGAACATTGTCTCAATCCTCATTAATAGTTGCGTTCATTTGCGTCCAGGTGCGAACGAACCTGTCAGCGGCCGTGCGGCCGCCGCGGCTGGGGTCTCTCACCCGCTGATGCCATAGTCCAGAACCAGGCCCACAAACACCGCCAGACCGAAGTAGTTGTTGTTGAGAAAGGCATGGAAGCAGGCGCGGGGCTCGCGCTGGCGGATCAGCCATTGCTGATAGACCTCCAGGCCGGCGGCGAGCGCCAATCCACCCAGGTACCAAGCGCCCCGACCAGCGTCCAGGCCGATCCCAAGCAGCAGGCCCAGCATTAGGACCTGGAGCAGGCCGATCGCCAGCCGGTCCCAGACCCCGAACAGGATGGCGGTGGACCTGATGCCGATCTTCAGATCGTCCTCCCGGTCCACCATCGCGTACTGGGTGTCATAGACCAAGGCCCATATGAGGGTGGCGATGAAGAGCAACCAGGCGCTCACCGGGATCGCACAGGCGACGGCACTGTAGGCCATGGGGATAGCCCACCCGAAGGCCGCCCCGAGAAAGAGTTGGGGCACATGGGTGAAACGCTTCGTGAAGGGATAGACCAAGGTCAGGAGCACGGCCACGGTAGACAGGGCCACGGTGCGCCAGTCCAGCAGCAGCACCAGGGCGAAGGCGACGAGTGACAGGACCACGAAGACTCCGACCGCCTCCCCGGGGCTAACCGCCCCGGTGGCCAGCGGACGCTGATTGGTGCGGGCCACGTGCCCGTCGAAGTAGCGGTCCGCGAAGTCGTTGATCGCGCACCCGGCGGAGCGCATCAGCACCACCCCGAGGACGAAGATCAGGACCACATGCCAGGGCGGATGCCCCTGCCCTGCCAGCCACAGAGCCCAGAGGGCGGGCCACATGAGCAGAAAGGCCCCGATAGGGCGATGCAGACGCACCAGATAATAATAGTTGCGCAGGCGCTCGCGCCAGGCGGCCGGGTCGACACCTGGGCGGCAATCACAGATCTTGAATGGGGGAACTTCACTGCTCGGCATGGTCTCAACGACAGGGCATCATCTCAAGGAAAGCGATCGGGCCGGGGACGGCCCCTTGAGATTATTGCACGATCGACGGTTGGGTGCCGCGGCAGCCGGCATCCGCCGCACGCACAGCATCTTGACCAGCGCCGCCAGCGCGCCGACCTTGGCGAACATGAGAGGGATGAGCCACGTCAAGAGTGTGTTACGGCTGTGCTCGATGGCCGCCGTGAGTTCACCCCGCAACTGCTCGATGGAGGTCTTGACCTCGCCGCGCAGCTGCTCGATCTCGGTGTTGGCCTCGCCGCGCAACTGCTCGATCTGCAAGCTCAGATCCGCACGCACCTGCTCGATCTCTTTTTGCAGCCGCAATTCGCCCAGACACTCGAGGGCCGCGGCGATCACCCGCGCCCGCGCCGGCCAGGGCCTCGTAAAGCTCGACGACGGAGCCCATGGAATTGGTCCCTCCGGATAAAATCAGAGGACTACAGTGTATCCCAGATCCCGGCCAGCGACCGGGAGTCCGCGACATCAGGCGCTCAAATGTTGCCCTTCGCCCCTCATCAGCGAGTCTTTCGCGAGCCTGACCGAGTCAGTGCGCGGCCCGCGGTGCGGCCGGCATCGACCAGAATATCAAGTCGGGCGCTGCCGCTCCAGCAGCAGCGGCAGCGGCAGCGGTGGATGCGCTACGCTTATCCACCCTGGGCGACCGGATTCGCCCGCCCCCGAGACCAGGAATATGGTATACACGTCTCTCGGCGAGCAATGCCTCCTGGGCCTTCGGGTCAGCCTTGCTGGGCAAGCGCTTGGGCTTCTGCTTCTTGTAGACGAAACCGAGATCTGAGATTTTCGCTTATGACCCTAGCGTAACTGGCCGACGTCGATATTCTATCGTCCCTATGCTCGACTATACCGTCTCCACCGAACAACTCGCCGAGCTGCGTGCCGCCCACCGGCGTACGCGCGACCAGCGCGAGGTCGACCGCATCAAGGCGGTCGGGTCGCTGGCGGGCGGCTGGTCGGCAGAGCAGGTCGCCGAAGTTCTGCTGATCGACTCCAACACCGTGCGCGACCATTTTCGGTGCTATCAGCAGGGCAGTCTGCCCGGTTTATTGCACATGGCCTACCAGGGGAGCGACTGCGCGTTCGCCGGCACTGATCTGGTGGCCCTGGATGTGCCTGTTCAAGCATATCTGTACCTGACGGCCAAGGATGTTGCCGCGTGGGTCGATGAGGAATTTGGCGTCACCTACACCGCCAGCGGGATGACAGCACTGCTGCATTGCTTCGGTTTCGTCTACAAAAAGCCCAAGTGTGTGCCCGGCAAGGCTGAGCCGAAGGCCCAGGAGGCATTGCTCGCCGAGTACGAAACGCTCAAGCAAGACAAAG
>JADNEJ010000371.1 GCA_016292295.1 Candidatus Thiodictyon intracellulare | reverse complement strand
TCTTGCGTTGGTCGATCGAGGTCACCTTCGCCGAAGTCCGGCGTCACCTGGGGGTAGAAACCTAACGCCAGTGGGCCACCAAGGCCATCGCCCGTGCCACGCCGGCGTTGCTGGCGCTGTTTTCCATCGTCTGCTTGCTGGTGCATCGGCTGTGTGACTATTGGGCGTTCTTGCCACGCTCGACCGCCTGGTACCTCAAGCCGCAGGCCACCTTTTCAGACTGTCTGGCGCGCGTGCGCCGCACCATCTAGGCCGAGGGGAATGACGTCAACTCGCTCGCGGATCAGGATTAGGTGGTAATTTCTTGCCCCGCCTGGGAGCGCGTGCTCGCGCAACTGGCCGCGCGTCCAGGCCAAAGAGCTGGCTGTCCGTCGGCAGTGAGAGATGGACCGGCCCGGTGGGTTCAGTGCGAAGCTGGAGCAACGCATGGCGCAGCAGGTGCGGAAGGTTACGGGGATTGGCGATGGACCTGGAGTATCTGGTGATTGATCTGAGTATGCTCACGTCATCAACTGATGTTTCCGGCTTTTCCAGGGATTGCACCGGAGGGGCGGGGAGTAGCGGTGGGGGGATTTCCGAAGGGTTTGCGGAGATCCACGCAAACCCCTACGAAAACTCCCGACCCCAAGTGTTTGGCCCTAGCCGGGTTTCAGAACCCGGAAATTTCAGGTCATCAAGTGTTTGACTGCCGGAATCCTGAAACTAGCCGCGGCCTTCCATATCGGTGGCGACTTCACCACTGACCAACAGGAGCGGTGAACCGTCGGTTTGCGCGGCGGCTACCGCGGTCACCGCGTTGCCCAGGCCGGGGCCGCCGATACACAGCGCTACCCAAAATCTGCCGCTGGCCAATCAAGTATTACGAATTATTTGACGGGTTTCGCAAAGCCTGCGCAAATTACTTCTTCAGCAACGCGGGTGAATACCAGAGCGACTTGCGCTCCTTGCTGACGGAGAACTTTTAAATAACCTGTCGGTGAAGAAACCGAAAATTTGGCATTAGCTGAGTATATAAGCGACGCCACCATCCTGGGCCGCGACAATTGGTGTAAGTACGGTTTGCCGACCGAACGCCGGCAGAAATTGATCAATCAATTCCCCGGGCACCATGAAGAGATGATCGATCCCCTCTTTGGCCACGCTATCGAGAATGAAATCAGCGCCTTGCATCACTTGCTCCTGGATCCTCAGGTGATCGGACAACCATCAGCTCATGGCGACTGATGGCAAACGAAAACGGCGAATCTCTGGGAGCGGCGTCACCAGCCGCGGGCCGGGGGATCGGCGGACGCCGCGTTCGTCACCAGACCTCCAATCGCCATGCCAAGCCGATATCAGCGAGTACCACGAGGACCACGACGCCGAGGATCAGATTGATGCAACGGATCTCGGCGGAGTGCTCCCGCCTGACCTTGGCGAGGAACGCATCCATGCGCGCCTGCGCCCGCATCTCCGCGACGGCGATCTCCTGGATCATGGCCTGGTGAAGTTCGATCCTAAGATCGGCTTGGAGGTGATCGCGGAACGCCTGATTCTGTTCTTGCTGGCGCCGCTCACGCTGCTTATGGGCGTCCAGGATGGCGGCGTTCTGAGCCTCGTGCTGCGCGCGACATTCGATCAGGAGCGGGCAGTCACCAAGGCTGCACGGCACGCCGTCAGCCACCGCTTGCGGTACCGCGGACGGCTCCGGTGCCGGCACCGACGGTGGCACTGGCGGCGGCGGTGCAGCTATCCACTTCAACTCGGTAACGGCTGGCAAGGGCGGGCTGGGCGCGGTTCGCGCCTGGTCGGCGCCCGGTCCGTCGTCCGGAACCGCGGGACCAGAGGGTAGCGTGACGGCCTCGGTACTGGGTTCCTGCATGCCCATCAAGCGCCGGTTATCCGGAATCGCCAGCTATGCCCCTAGGTCCATCGATTCAATATCATAGCCTTGATCCGTCCGGGGTGCCATCCATCCCGGCGAGCAGATGCTCCAGTCCTCGATCTCGCCGGCTTGCTCGATCTGCTTGACCAGATGCGCGACACGGCACTCCAAGAGTGCGTTAGGGATGACCTGCGTAGCGCCGAACTGAGTGGCACGTTTGGCCGAGCGCTCACCAGCGGCGTCTGCAATCAAATAGATCGAGATGGTCGCGAGGCGTTGGCGCAGCATCACCAACGCGTCGAAGGTTTCCTCCGGGGCGGCGCCCAGGCCCAGCACAATGGCCTGCAGGCCATCGGCGGCCTTGATGATCGCCGCGGCGCCATCACAGATCAGGACCGTCGCGCCGGCACTGCCGAACATGTTGCACGCCAGTTGTCGCGCGGCGCGATCCTTAGATGCTGGCGGCGATGCGTACTGATGGTTCGCTCATGGACCTGGGCTACTTGAGTTTGACCGGAACGGCTTCGGTGCCGAATTTCTTCAAGGTGGCGCGGGTGGACTCCATCGATTTCTTGCCGTCCAGTTGCCCGGTCATGACCCGGTGCCAGACCTGCCCGTCCTTGAGGGTGACCGTCTGAACCCGGGTGGAGACGCCGCGCAGCGCGAGCTTGGCCTTCATGGCATCAGCCTCCTTGGCGGTCTTGAAGGACCCCACCTGTAGGATATAGGTCCCACCGGCCTCGGCCTTGGCCTTGGCATCCGCCTTGGCCTTGGCCTCAGCCTTGGCGGTATCGGCCGGGGTCCCAGGTGCGGCCTCAGGCGGCGGCGCTCCTGCCGCCGGCGGCTCCGGCGTGACTGGCTGCGGCGGTTCCGGCCGGGGCGCCGGCGGCGGCGGCGGCTTGCCGGTGTCCTTGCTCTCCACCACGGTCTCGCGCAGGATTTTCTCGAACTGGAAGCTGGGTTGGCGGGGGGCCGGCCGCTCGGTCTTGGGTAGCGCCGCCGCCACCGGGGGCGGCACTTGGCCGGGGGCCTGTGTCATCCAGTAGAGCCCGACGCCGAAGCTGCCGAGGATGGCCCCGAACAGGAACCACCAGACGCAGGAACGGGGCCGAGCGCGCCGGGGAGTCGGCTTAGCGGCGCCGCGCCTGGGGTCCAGGGCCATCTACATGGCCTCCGGGGCGGTGACACCCAGCAGTGCGAGCCCGTTGCGCAAGACCTGCCGTACCGCCAGGATGAGCTTGATGCGGGCATCGCGCAGGGCCGCGTCATCCACCAGGAACTGGTGGGCGTTGTAGTAGGTGTGCAACTCGTTGGCCAGTTCCCGCAGATAGGTGGCGACCAGATGCGGCTCGTGGTTGACGGCGGCGGTATCGACCAGCTCGGGATAGCGCGCCAGGGTCCGCAACAGGGCCTGCTCATGGTCTTCGGTGAGCCGTTCCAGGTTGGCGGCACCGGGACTCGGGTTCACCACCATCCCCTTGTCCGCTGCCTGGCGCAGCACGCTGCACACTCGGGCATGGGCGTACTGACAGTAATAGACCGGGTTGTCCGCTGACTGGCTCTTGGCCAGATCCAGGTCGAAGTCCAAGTGCTGCTCACAGCGGCGCATGACATAGAAGAAGCGGGCGGCGTCGCGGCCGACCTCTTTGCGTAGCTCGCGCAGCGTCACGAACTGGCCGGAGCGGGTAGACATCTGGGCGCGCTCCCCGCCGCGATAGAGGATGGCGAACTGCACCAGCAGGACGTCCAGTCGCTCCGCATCGTCCCCCAGGGCACTGAGCGCCGCCTTGATCCGCGGGACATACCCGTGGTGGTCGGCACCCCAGATGTCGATGACCCGCTCGAAGCCGCGCTCCAGCTTTTCGATGTGATAAGCGATGTCGGAGGCGAAATAGGTGCCCTGCCCGTTCTCCCGCACCAGCACCCGATCCTTCTCGTCGCCGAAGGCGCTCGAGCGGAACCACAGGGCGCCGCCCTGCTCATAGACGTGCCCGGCCTCACGCAGGCGCTCGAGCGCCCGATTGACGGCACCCCGGTCGGCGAGCGAGCGCTCCGAGAACCACTCCTGATACTCGACCCCGAACTCGGCCAGGTCGGTGCGGATGTCGTCCAGGATCATATTGAGCGCCAGTTCAAAGCAGCAGCGATAGCGGTTGTCACCCAGGAGGCGCTTGGCGGCGCTGATGAGCGCGTCGATGTGGTTCTCCTTGTCGCCCCCATCCTGACCCTCGCACTCGTCCGCCGGGACCCCGGCGAAGACCAGGGCGGCGGGCGTGCGGTAGGCATCGGCGTGCTCCCGGTGCAGGGTGGCGGCGATGTCCCAGACATAGTCGCCCTTGTAGCCGTTGCTCGGAAACTCGATCGCCTCGCTGCACAGCTCCAAATAGCGCAGCCATACGGACGTGGCCAGGATGTCCATCTGGCGGCCAGCATCGTTGACATAATACTCCCGGTGGACCTCGTAGCCGACCGCCGCCAGCAGGTCCGCCACCGCCGCACCGTAGGCCGCGCCGCGTCCGTGGCCCACATGCAGAGGGCCGGTAGGGTTGGCGGAGACGAACTCAACCTGGACGCATTGTCCAGCCCCGCGCCGGGAGCGTCCATAGTCGTGCCCGGCGCTCAGGATGGCAGGCACGACCTGGCGGTAGGCATCCGCGGCTAGAAAGAAGTTGATGAAGCCGGGTCCGGCGATCTCCACTCGCGCAATCAAGGGCGAGACCGGCAGGGCGGCCACCAGTCGTTCGGCAACCTCTCGGGGACGGGCGCGCGCCGGTTTGGCCAGTAGCAGGGCCAGATTGGTGGCAAAGTCACCGTGGGCCTGGTCTCTGGTGCGCTCGACCTGGGGTTGCGGCAGTTGGATCGCGTTCCAGGTTCCGTCCGCGGTCAGATGTGCCAAACCGGCGCGCAGGAGATCCGTGATCTGTTGTTTCATGGCTAAATTCGGATCGGAAAGTGGGCCTTGACCAGGGTTGCGTCCAAGTCACGCTCAGTCTTTAGTCCGCGGGAGCGCGGGCATCCCGCCCGCCGGGCCGGGAACCGACAGGCACAACGCTCAGGCCCCGGGGGCTGACCAGAGCAGCGATCGAGGTCGGGGAAAGACAGGCGATCGGGGCACATCGAAACCCGTGGCGCAATTCGCCTAAGGATACCCGAATCCGGCCCTTACATCATGTCCTGGGGATCCACGTCCAGCGACCAGCGCAGCCCTCGGGTGCGCGGGAGCGTCCACAAGCGGCTGACCCAAAGCTCGAGAAACCGCTGCAGCCCGGGCCGGTCCGGCCCCTCCAGCAGGAGTTGGGCGCGATAGCGCCCGGCACGCCGCTCCATGGGCGCCGGGACCGGGCTCGACACCGCCGCCCGGGTGCAGACCAGTTCGCCCTGCAGGGTCAGGGCCAGGGCCCGCGCCTGACGCAGGAAGTCCATGGGGACCTCGGCGTCCGGGGCATCGGCGCGCAAGAGCGCGAGGTGGGCGAAGGGCGGCAGTTGCGCAGCCTCCCGCTCGGCCAGGGCTAGCTCGGCGAAACCGGGGTAGCCGTCCTTGATCAGGGAGCGCAGCAGGGGATGCTCGGGATGCCTGGTCTGGAGCACGACCCGGCCGGGGCGCTGCGCCCGCCCGGCGCGGCCGGCGACCTGAACGATAAGCTGGGCCGTGCGCTCCGGGGCACGGAAGTCCGCGGCATAGAGCGAGTGGTCGAGGTCGAGGATGCCGACCAGGGTCACCCCGGGAAAGTCGTGCCCCTTGGCGAGCATTTGAGTGCCGAGCAGGATCTGGATCTCCCCGGTGCGGCTAGCCGCGAGCAGCCGGTCCAACTCCCCCTTGCGACGTGTACTGTCCCGATCGATGCGCGCCAGGTTGACCGCGGGAAAGACCGCGCGCAACTCCTCCTCCAGTCGCTCGGTCCCCAGGCCCAGGCCGCGCAAATCCGTGCCGCGGCAGTCGGGACAGGTGCTCGGCGTGGTCTGGAACCAACCGCAGTGGTGACACCAGATGCGGCGCAGCCGCAGGTGCAAGGTCAGACGTGCGTCGCAATGGGGACAGGCACCCACCCAGCCGCAGTCGTGACAGGTTAGCACCGGGGCATAGCCGCGGCGGTTGAGGAACAGCAGGACCTGATTGCCGGCCCCGGTCTGGGTCGCAACCTGATCGCGCAGCGCCGGGGAAAGACCGGCACTCATGGGCTGGCTGCGGATGTCCAGGAGTGCGATGGCAGGCGCCCGCGCACCCCCGGCGCGTTCGCTCAGGTGCAGCCGACGATAGCGCCCGACGCGGGCGTTGTAGAGAGTCTCCATGGATGGGGTGGCGGAGCCCAGAACTACCGGACAGCCGGCCTGCTGGGCGCGCCGCACCGCCAGATCCCGGGCCGAGTAGCGGAACCCTTCCTGCTGCTTGAGGGAGACATCGTGCTCCTCATCCACCACGATCAGCCCCAGGCGCGGCAGGGGCACGAAACAGGCCGAGCGGGTGCCGAGCACCAGGGTCGCACGCCCGGCGACGGCGCTGTGCCAGGCACTCTCGCGCTCGGTCTCCGGCAGGGCCGAGTGCAGCACCGCGTGGAGTCCGGGCAGACGCTGTCCAAGGCGGTCACGCAGTTGCGGCGTCAGACCGATCTCCGGCACCAGCACCAGAGCCTGGCGACCGGCCGCAATCACGCGCTCGATCAGGCGGATGTAGACCTCCGTCTTGCCGCTGCCGGTCACCCCGTCGAGGACGAAGGGGACAAAGCCGCCCATGGCTGCCGTCATCGCCGCGACCGCCCGGGTCTGCTCGGCATTGAGGGCCGGCCCCACCGCGACCGGGGCGGCCGCGGCTACCTCCGGCGCGCTGACCGGTGTCGGCACCGACGCCGCCACCGCCGCCACTCGGCACGGCTCGATCAGGCCACGCTCACGTAGGGCCTTGCGCGGCCCGGCGCAAGGGCCGAGCCGGGCCTTGAGATGCAGCGTCGCCAACCCCTGCGGGGCGGTCAGGAGCACTTCCAGGAGGCGGCGTTGACCCGCCGCCCGCCCCAGGTCGGCAAGCGCCAGGACGCGGCCGGCGACGGTCGCACGCAGCCCTGGGAGGCCGTTCGTGAGGCGCGCATCCGCGCTCCGCAGGCGCACCGGCAGGGCGCTGAACAGCGCCTCACCCAAGGGCGCGCGATAGTAGTCGGCGGCCCAGCGGATCAGGAGCAGATCGTCGGGGCCGAGCACCGGGGTCGCATCGAGCACGGCGCTGATGGGCTTAAGGCGCTCCGAGTCCTGGTCCGAGTGCCCGGCGGTCTCCACCAGAATCCCGACCCGCCGCCCGCGCCCGAAAGGCACCAGGAGGCGAACGCCAGGAATCATTTGCCCCAGGTCGGCGTCCGCCAGCGGCAGATAGTCGAAGAGTCCGGCCAGGGGGGCCGCCACCGCAACGCGCAGGATGATGGGATTGGTCGGGATGGGTGGAAACTCCGGTTGCTGTGCCCCGCGCAGCGCTAGGTACCCTGGTCGGCGAGGGTTGGGGCGGGAGGTTAAACCGTTACGCCCCAATTAGGCTGCGTTCCTCCATCCGACTTCTACCAAGAGAACGCAACCGCCTGTCAGCCTTTGCGAAATAAAATCTGCTCACAATTTTTAATGGATAAATCTGTGGACAGGCCCTAAGGCATGGTCGCAATGAAGCGCCGTTGTTACGGCGCTGTTTAGCCTTGATCATAATTCCGCCCACCTTGTTCAGTCCCGGCGTCGCCGTTCCATTTCAGAACATGCTCTTGCGCACGCAAACCCACATGGGTCGGCCGGCCTTGGGCGGATTTGTGATCAAGGCCAGGCGGTCGTGTCGCTGGCGGGCGGCTGGTCGGCAGAGCAGGTCGCCGAAGTCCT
>JADNEJ010000403.1 GCA_016292295.1 Candidatus Thiodictyon intracellulare | reverse complement strand
CCATGGTCGATCCCGAGCGCATGCTGGTCGTGGTTCCGAAGGTCGTGCAGGCGGTCAACGACAAGCAACCAGTGCTGCCGATGCTCGCGCAGCTCCAGGCGCTGCCGGCGGGACTCAACGGTGCCAAGCGACTCGCGGCCGATGCGGGCTATTTCAGCAAGGACAACGTGGCGGCCTGCGACGCGGCCGGAATCGAGCCGCTGATTGCGGTCACACGCGACCAGCATCACCACCATTGGTCGGAGCGGTTTCGTGAGCCGCCGGAGTTGGCGCCCGCTGCCACGCCGGTCGATCGCATGACCAATCCCGGCAGGGCATCCCCTGCCCACGGCCGCCAGCATCCAGGCCGGGGAGGCACTGCTTGCCGCACTGGCCCAAACCTCGCCCGGCGCGACGTTCCTGTTCCTGATCTCCGGGGGGGGCCTCCAGCCTGGTGGAGGTCCCTGCCGCCGGGCTGGAGCGGGCGCAGTTGGCGCGGCTCAATGATTGGCGATCTCCGACGTACCGGAGGATGACCCCGCAGTGATCATCTCCGGTCTCCTGGTGCCGGCGCCCGGCCTGGCGGCGGCAGTCGCGGCGCTCGAACTGCCGCCCTGGGTGCGGGCCTGGGTGGACCGCAGACTCCTGCAGCGCGTGGCACCGGCACGCCCGGGCCCACCCATCAAACTGATCGCGACGCTGTCCCTGGCCAAGGCCGCTGCGGCGCGCAGGGCCCGAGCGGCCGGACTCCAGGTCCGCGTCCACTCGGCGTTTCTCGCCGGGGACGCGGCCGAGCGGGGGTGGAAGCTGGCCCGTCAGGTCCGCGATGGCCCCCGGGGCTCCAGGTCTGGGGCGGCGAGACCACGGTCCGCCTGCCCGCGCGGCCGGGACGGGGCGGACGCAATCAGCACTTGGCTCTGGCCGCCGCCCGCGAGCTTGTGGGCCGTCGCGACTGCCTCATGCTCGCCGCCGGTACCGACGGCAGCGATGGACCGGGTACGGACGCCGGTGCCCTGGTGGACGGCGGGACCATGGGACGGGCGGCCCTGGATGGCTTCGACGCGACCGACTGTCTGCGCCGCGCCGACAGCGGCCGGCTGCTCGCCGCCGCCGGGGATCTAATCTGCACGGAGCCGACCGGGACCCATGTGATGGACCTGGTGCTCGGGTTGCGGTGGTGATCGGTCGAAAAGTGGCCGCTTGATTTATTCTTGGTTCGACCTAAACTATGCATTTGCTGACCGTGAGGCGATCATCGCCAAGCCACTGTCATCAGGATGAACGACAAGGTGGAGCGCATGGCGGGCACGATGAAAGCGCAGCAGAAGAAGATCGAGAACTTGACCGAGCGGGTGATACGCCTTGAAACGGCATTATGTAGCAACTTAACATAGTTATTGAATCTTAACATAGTTATTGAATCAATTTGTTACGCAGAATCTGGCGGTAACTCAGTGCGATGCGGGCGGGTGGGCGCCGGGATCTCCCAGGCTTGCTCAGAATCGGAAAGTAGTAGCCAAGTCATTGAATAAATAGCTATGTGCGTTTGTTTGCTACATAATGGCGGCTTGAAATCGCCTTCGCTCGTTCGCGCGGCAGCGGTCTTACTCCTGCGCATCAGCTTGAGCACAAAGACCCTTGATCGTCGTTCCGGCCGCGATCGTCGTTCCGGCCGCAGAGTCCGTAGTGTGCGCCGGTCGCGGCCGGAACGACGATCGCGGCCCGTTCCTTCCTATGCGTTGGTCCTGGCGAAGTCCAACATGCGCTGGATCGGGGTCACGGCGGCCGCGCGCACCGCTTCTTCGATCTGGACCTCCTGATCCTGGTCGAGCAGGACGCGCTCCAGGCTTTGCAGTGCATTCATGGCCATCCAGGGGCAATGGGCACAGCTCTCGCAGGTGGCGCCCGCGCCGGCTGTGGGCGCGGCGATCAGGGTCTTGTGGGGGGCAAGCTGATGCATCTTCCAGAAGATGCCCTCGTCGGTGGCGACGATGAATTCCTGGTTGGGCATGTCCACCACGGCCCGGATCAACTGCGTGGTCGAACCCACCACATCGGCCTGGTCTACGACCTCGTCCGGGGCCTCCGGGTGGACCAGCACCGCCGCCAGCGGGTGCAGCCGGCGCACCTGCTCCAGGGCAAAGGACTTGAACTCCTCGTGGACGGCACAGGCGGCGTCCCACAGCAGCATGTCGGCCCCGGTCCGGCGCTCGATATAGTGGCCCAGGTGCTTGTCCGGCGCCCATAGGACCTTCTGTCCCTGTGCCTTCAGGTGCGTGACGATCGGCAGCGCGATGCTGGAGGTGACCACCCAGTCGGCACGCGCCTTCACCCGGGCGCTGGTGTTGGCATAGACCACCACGGTGTGGTCCGGGTGGGCGTCGCAGAAGCCGGCAAAGGCGTCCGCCGGACAGCCCTCGTCCAGTGAGCAGGTCGCCTTCAGGTCGGGCATCAGCACCCGCTTCTCGGGGTTCAGGATCTTAGCCGTCTCGCCCATGAAGCGGACGCCGCACACCACCAGGGTGCGGGCCTCGCTGGTCGCGCCGAAGCGGGCCATCTCGAGTGAATCCGCCACACAGCCGCCGGTCTCCTCGGCCAGGGACTGAAGATTTCCGTCGGTGTAATAGTGAGCGACTAGGACGGCGCCCTGCGCGGCCAGCATGGCTGCGATGCGCGTCTTGAGTGCGTGCGTCTCGGCCGCGCTCAACGCCGGCCACTGGGGGTGTGGCGGGACCTGGAGCGAGGGGCGGCGGGGGGGCGTGGTGACGGGGGTACTGCTCATAGTGGTGCTCGGCGGAGGCCGGTTGGTCCGGCAGGCATTGGAATCGGACCATTATGCACTTACCTGTGCCTTAAACTCAGCCCCGGGGTGCGTCAGGGCCCGCAGCGGTGCGGGCCGCAGCGGCATGGACCAGTGTCAGTCCTTGGCGTATACTGCGCTCCTAGCCCGCCGCCAGGCGTTAGGTTTCTCAATCTGAATTCCGTCCATCGAGGATCAGACGATCATGCAAACGAAAGAAGAGTATCTGGCGAAAATCAAGGTCCAGCTCGACGAGTGGCAGGGCGACCTGGAGGTCCTGCGCGGCAAGGCGGAGACCGCTACCGACGACGCCAAGACCAAAGTGCAGGAGCAGATCGCCGAGCTGCGAGCCAAGTGGGACGAGGGTCATGCTCGGCGCGAGGAACTCCTGGGCGTGGCCGACGACAAGTGGGAGGAGTTCAAGGACGAGGCCGAGGAGAAGTGGGACGAGTTCAAGGTCGGCGTCAAGGACTCTTTCGAGAAGGTCAAGTCCTACTTCATCTGAGCCGGTCGCCAACTTCGCAGGGCCCGACCCTGCGCGCCCTGCCGTCACATCAAGCCGAGCTTAGGCCCGGCTTCCCGCGTGCGGCGATCGGCCTGAGGATGGGTAGAGCGCAGCGAAACCAATCCCTTGCGCCGCCGTTGAATCCTTAAAAACTAGTGGTTTACCGGGCCACCAGCAATTCACCGGGCCACCAGCAATTCCCGCCATGCCGGATGTCCGGTGATCAGCCCGAGCCCCTGCGCCAGCAGGGTCTTGCCCGGCTTCATCTTGAACCAGGTGGAGGCACCCGAGGGGTGGGGCAGCGGGATTAGGTCCACCGTCGGCCCGGCCGCGGAGCGATAGGGCCATTGCTGACCTACCAGGCCGTCGAGCCGCGCCCCCGCGGGCAGTTGGTCCGCGAATTGGGCGATGGCGAGCTTGCCCACCGGGATGATGAGCCGCGGCCGCCCGATCTGAATCTCAGCGCGCCACCAGCCTGAGCAGTTTGCCACCTCGGGCCGATTCGGCACCCGGTCCCCACCCTTGGGGTTCTTGCCAGGAAAGCAGCGGCATACGGCGCTCATCAGCACCCGCTCGCGAAACTGCACCTCGTCCATCCCGATCGAGGCGAACCAGCGGAACAGGGTCTTACCGGCGGTCCAACAAAAGGGTCGGCACTGTTCGATCTCTTTGGTCCCCGGGGCCTGGCCGATTATCATCACCGACGAGGATACCGCCTTCCCATGCACCGGCGGGCCGAACATGCCGGGACAGCGGCGGCAGCACAGCAGGTCGCGGTAGAGGGCGTGGAGCGCGGACGGCTGCGTCGACACGCCCGTCGGCTCGGCTGATCCGGGTTCGGTTGAATAAAAAATCAAAGGGTTTGTCCAAGTAAATGCATCATCTGTCAATTTGACTGACAGATGATGCACGAATGCAAATTCCGAACATAAGCGGCAATTCCGACGCAAACGCAGCGGTAGTTGCCCCCGTGGGTGCTAGATTTCGGCAAATGACCGCAACTCATCGTGGCACTCTCTATGTCTCAGACCGTCCTTGCCGAGATACGCCGGGACCGACTGGATCCTGGAACAGGGCGATCGTTGAAGTAGCATCAATGGTCTCATCCTAGCGCGTCACGGGCTCCAAATGCTCCAGATCGATCGCACCGTTGATGTTGACGCACCGTCTGACGCACCGTCGTCTCATGTTGGACTTCACCTGATGGTCCTCGCCACGCTTGATCCAACCATATCCGAGTGCCGGGTTGTGCTGTGGGTGAACCGCGTCCATGAAGCTGACGTCGTTTTCCTCTTTGTCTTGCTTGAGTGTTACCCACGTGGCGACATCCTTGGCCGTCAGGTACAGATGTGCTTGAACATGCATATGTACGCCGGTGGGCGGCACGCAGCTCGGCGAGTTGTTCGGTGGAGAGGATATAGTTGATCATAGGGACGATAATATATCGACGTCGGCCAGTTACGCTAGGGTCATGAGAGAAAATCTCAGATGAGACGTGTATACATGGAGTCCAACATCCATTACGAATGGAACAACGGCCACCTGGAGGAGAAGCCCGTGTCCGACTACGAGACCTTCCTGGTCTATCATTGGTTCATGCTGCTCCTAGACCACTTTCTGCGGACCAGGCCGATCGCTAAACTGGTCGCACTCGAGATGGGCTTTCGGTTGCTCCTGCCGACCGTGACCGTCATCCGCAAGCCGGACTTCGGCGTGGTGCGCAACGACAATCTCCAACCGCTCTTGTTGCTCGATGCGTCCTATCACGGCATCTTCGATCTCTGCATCGAGGCGCTGTCGGATAAGAAGCGCGCCGACATCGAGCGCGACGCGATGGTCAAGAAGGCCGAGTATGCCGCCCATGGCGTCCCGGAGTATTACATCCTGTACCGCGAGCCCGAGCGTCAGGCCTTTTTTGCCCGGACGGGCGCGGGGGGCCTTGATCACAAATCCGCCCAAGGCCGGCCGGCCCATGTGGGTTTGTGCGCGCAAGACCATGTGCTGCAAGGAAGCGGCGACGCCGGGACTGAACAAGGTAGGCGGAGTTATGATCAAGGCCGGCGCGGGGATCTATGCTCCGATCGAGCCTGCCGCGGGCGTGATCCGCTCGCGCGTGCTGACGGTGTTTGCGTTCCGGCTCACTGACTTGTGCTGCGCCCCGACCACGATACCCTGCGCGATATCCAGTCTACAGCGCCTTCGTGGTTCGTAGTGCCCGGCTGGCAGGAGGCCGAACGGCGAGCCGCGGCCGAGGCTTGCGCCCGAGAAGTGGTCGAGCGGCGGGCCGCGGTCGAAGGACAGGCCCGGGAGGCGGTCGAGCGACGGGTCATGGCCGAGACCTTGCGTGCCGACGCAGCGCAAGTGGCGCAGCGTCAGGCCGAAGAGCGCGTCCGGGCGGCCGAGGAGGCACTCGCCCGCCTGTGCGACCAAGCGAGCGGACGGCCGGGGTCGCACTGACCCTGGTGCGCATCGCGGCGCTGTCGGCTCCCGGAGCCGCGACTGCTCACACCAGCGGCCCGCGCCGGGTAGCAGGCGATGCGCGCTAACGCTGCGCCTTCTCCCAGGTATCCTTGAGCCCCACGGTCAGATTGAAGACGGGCCGTTGCGGCGTGCCGTCCGCATCGGTGACGAAATAGCCTTCGCGCTCGAACTGGCAGCGCCCCCCGGGGGCAATCCCCGCGAGTGAGGGCTCCACGAGTGCGTCGACAAGCACGGTGAGTGAGTTCGGATTGAGGTCGTCCAGGAAGCTCCCGCCGCCCGCCCCGGGCACCTGGACGCTGCACAGTCGGTCGTAGAGCCGCACCTCGCAGGGCACCCCATGGGCGGCCGAAACCCAGTGGATAACACCCTTGACCTTGCGCCCCTCGGGGTTGCGACCCAGGGTGTCCAGGTCCGCGGTGGCGCGCAGTTCGCTGACCTCACCAGCGGCGTCCTTGATGACTCGCTCGCAGCGAATCACATAGGCGTTGCGCAGCCGCACCTCGCCCCCGGGGACCAGGCGCTTGAAGCCCTTGGGCGGCTGCTCGGCGAAGTCGTTGCGGTCGATGAAGATCTCGCGCGCGAAGGGGACCAAGCGCGTTCCCAGCTCCGCATACTTGGGGTGATTGTCGGCCTCCATCTGCTCGATCCTACCCTCGGCGATGTTCTCGATCACGACCTTGAGCGGGCGCAGGACCGCCATGCGCCGGGGGACACTGGCGTCCAGGTCGTCGCGAATGGCGCTCTCCAGCAGCGCCATCTCCACCCGGTTGTCGGCCTTGGTCACCCCGATGCGCTCGCAGAAATTGCGGATGGAGGCGGCCGTGTAGCCGCGGCGGCGCAGGCCGGCGATGGTCGGCATCCGCGGGTCATCCCAGCCGCTGACATGGCCCTCGGTGACGAGTTGGGTCAGGAGCCGCTTGCTCATCACCGTGTATTCCAGGTTGAGCCGGGAGAACTCGATCTGGCGCGGTTTGCAGGGGACCGAGACGTTGTCCAAGCACCAGTCATAGAGCGGCCGATGGTCCTCGAACTCGAGCGTGCAGATGGAGTGAGTGATGCACTCCAGGGCGTCGGAGATGGGGTGAGTGTAGTCGTAGGTCGGGTACAGGCACCAGAGGCTCCCCGTCTGGTGGTGGATAACCCCGTGACGGATACGGTAGAGCACCGGGTCACGCAGGTTGATGTTGGGGGAGGCCATGTCGATGCGGGCGCGCAGGCTACGGGCGCCGTCCGGGAACTCACCAGCGCGCATGCGCGTGAACAGGGACAGGTTCTCCGCGACCGGGCGGTCGCGCCAGGGGCTCTCCCGCCCCGGCTCGGTGAGGGTGCCGCGGTAGACCCGGACCTCCTCGGCGTCCAGGTCACAGACATAGGCGAGCCCCTTGCCGATCAGCTCGATGGCGAAGCCGTAGAGCTGCTCGAAATAGTCCGAAGCAAAATAGAGCCGGTCCCCCCAGTCGTACCCCAGCCAGCGCACGTCCGCCTGGATGC
The DNA here is from genome assembly GCA_016292295.1 of Candidatus Thiodictyon intracellulare. Classification (GTDB taxonomy): domain Bacteria; phylum Pseudomonadota; class Gammaproteobacteria; order Chromatiales; family Chromatiaceae; genus Thiodictyon; species Thiodictyon intracellulare. The sequence goes on along the minus strand of JADNEJ010000403.1, from coordinate 492 downwards.
CGTCGACGAACTCCTCGTCTTCCTTGCTCGGGTTGGTGTCGTCGAAGCGCAGGTTACAGGTCCCCGGATAGTCCTGGGCCAGGCCGAAGTTGAGACAGATCGACTTGGCGTGCCCGATGTGCAGATATCCGTTGGGCTCCGGCGGGAAGCGCGTGGCGATGCGCTGGTGGCGGCCGGCCGCCAGGTCCTCCTCGATGATCTGACGGATGAAATTGCTGCGCGGCGAATCGTTGTGGTCAGTCATAATGCTTGGGGTCAGCAGGGGAGGGGGAGGGCCAGGGGGGAGTCCGGTGGACATTGAGGGGGCTATTCTAGCAGCCTGTCGGACTTCGGGGCCCCGTCGGGGCGGCGTGGTCCGGTACACTGTCGGGATCAACCCCGATGGCCGCCCGATGGCTGGAGTGCTACTGCCGATGCGCCGCTTCCAATCGATAGATCGCGACACTGACTTGCTCCTGCCGCTGTCGGTGCAGGACTGGCTGTCCAAGGGCC
>JADNEJ010000613.1 GCA_016292295.1 Candidatus Thiodictyon intracellulare | reverse complement strand
GCGAGTGGACGCTGGTCTGCCTGGCGTGGAACCTGAAACGGATGGCCGTATTACGCCTGCAGTAAGGGGAACACCGCGGAAAACTGCGTTTCTAGCCGAAAAACGTATCTTTTTTGCTACAAAAACCCGTCCAAGGGCCTCAGGCTGTGGCGCCGGTCGCTAAGTCCGACAGGCTGCTAGTGATAACGCCACAAAAATTAGACCACCATTACTAAAGAGGTGCGCGACGCGCTTCAGGCGGTGCCCGGCGATCTCCTGGCCTGGGACTTGACCGGGGGACGGCAAGGTCACGGTAAGGCGCGTCCGCCCGCTGGACCTGGAGTACCTCAAGGCAGTGAAAGGCACCCTGAGCGAGTGGGCCTCCGACGAAGATAAGGCCGCTTTCCGTCTCGGGAGGCTGGGCGCGGACGACGCGGCGGTCGTGCGCGAGACGCTGATCCAACTGCTCGACCTCGGCGAATCAGCACTAGGATCCAGCGGATCGAGCCTTTGAGGTCCAATCATCCGGTGGTGGCCGACGACCGTCTTTCTGTCACGCCCCTTCAGAGCCAGGATCCGTAATACTCCATACTTAGGGCGTTGCCCGGGGCTGGTATGTTCCACCCCGTTGGAGTCGGCCCGCACTACAGGGTAAAATTAGCTATTAGGACAGAGATGTAGGCGTTGGTTTCCGTCTCAGACATGGTTGGCTCCGGATCGGGGCATGGTTGGCTCCGGATCGGCTGGATTGCGCCTCTTGTGATGGGAGATTGCGCGGTCGGTCCCGGTTATGGTGCGGGTCGGCGGCGTTCGGTCCGCACCGCGGAGTCTCGGGGGCGCATCCGGCCGAACGCCGCGGCTTGCCATCCCTGGCCCGCGCCCTCCCGGGCGCGGCAGCGCGCTCACATCATGTTGCGGACCGTATCCGGCAGGATGATGTTGAGCTCGAGGACCTCGTGGGACTCCTCTTGCTCGTAGTTGACAGAGACGGCGTTCATGTCGACATCCACGTATTTGCGGATCACGTCCAGGATCTCGCGCTGGAGTTTGGGCAGATAGGAGGGGCGATGGCGTTCGGCCCGATCATGGGCGACCAGGATCTGCAGCCGCTCCTTGGCCACGTTCGCCGTCCCCTTCGGCTGGGAGTTGCGGAAGTAGTCGAGTAGGCCCATGGCTTATCCTCCGAACAGGCGGTTGAAAAAGCCCTTTTTCTCCGCATGGATGAAGCGGTGCGGCAGGTCTTCTCCCAAGAACCGGCACACCGCATCGGCATAGGCCTGGCCGGCGTCGCTCTCCCGGTCGAGGATCACCGGCACTCCGGAATTCGACGCCGTGAGCACCGCCTTGGATTCGGGGATCACGCCCAGCAGGTTCAGTGACAGGATGTCCTGCACGTCCTTGACGCTCAGCATCTCCCCGGTCTCCACTCGCTGCGGGTCATAGCGGGTCAGGAGCAGAAACTCGCGGATCGGCTCGGCATTGGTCTCGGCGCGGCGCGACTTGCTGGCGAGGATGCCGAGCATCCGGTCGGAGTCCCGCACTGAGGACACCTCCGGATTGGTCACGACCACCGCGTCGTCCGCGAAGTACATGGCCATGGTGGCGCCGTGCTCGATGCCCGCCGGGGAGTCGCAGACGATGAAGTCGTAGCCCTGAGACAGTTCCTCCAGCACCCGCCCGACGCCCTCTTTGGTTAGAGCCTCCTTGTCGCGGGTCTGGGAGGCGGGCAGCACATAGAGGTTGTCGCAGCGCTTGTCGCGGATCAGAGCCTGGTTGAGGTTGGCTTCGTGGTTGATGACATTGACGAAATCATACACCACGCGCCGCTCACAGCCCATGATCAGGTCAAGGTTGCGCAGTCCCACGTCGAAGTCGATGACGACGGTCCGGCGGCCTCGCTGCGCGAGCCCCATGGACAGGGCGGCGGACGTGGTGGTCTTGCCGACACCACCCTTGCCCGACGTGATAACGATGATTCTCGCCAAGTTACGACCCTCCTCTTGGGTATGCCGGCACCGACGGGGCACCATGGCCCCGCCGTTGATGCGTCAAATTTTTTCTATCCGTAGGATCTTCTGGTCCAGATAGACCTGCACCGACACCCCTCGCAGGTCTGCCGGGATGTTCTCGGCGACCCGGTAGTGCCCGGCGACCGAGACTAGTTCGGCCTGCAGGTCTTGACAGAAGATGCGTGCCTCGGTGTTACCCCGGTGGCCCGCCTGGGCGCGTCCGCGCAGGACGCCGTAGACGTGGATATTGCCGTCGGCCTTGAGTTCCGCGCCGGAACTCACGGGCGCGATCACCGACAGATCACTGCCGGCCGCATAGATCAACTGTCCGGAGCGCACCGGTCTGGTCACCATGGTAAAGGTCGGCACGGGACCACGGCCCGCCTCGGGCGCACTTACGCAGCTCGGCGCTGCGGACTGCGCGGCCTTGGCGGCGCGCGAATAGGCCTCTCCAAGGACGGCCAGATCCATCGCCTCCGCCGCGGCGTGTTGTGACTTGCTTCCGCCGCGCACGCCGAAGGGGATCATCCCGTAGCCGCGCAGCAGGCCCACCAGCAGTGGAAACTCGACCTCCCCCGCCCACTCCGGAAAGGCCCCGAGGTCGATCACCACCGGGGTGTTGTGAAAAAAATCGGGTGCCTGCTCCACCTTGGCCCCGATCTGCTCGGCCACCGCCTCCATGTCGCCGTTCAACAGGCGGATGATGGGCAGGGTGAAACCGGCCGCCTTGATCTCGAATGCGGGGGGCGCCTCGCCCGCTGGGGGTCTGGAATTTACTGCCATTGGTCTTGGTGCGGGAGTCTGAAACCCCCTAGCCCTCCTGTCTGGTTGGCTGCTGTCAGGTTCTGCGTCCGGCGCTGCCGAACCCGCGACCGCGGGCCCGGTGCGACGCCGCGGCTCACCGGCGCGATTCGATGCCCGGCGCCTGCGTGGGTCATCGGTGTCCCCAGCGACCGCTGCGACAGTGGCTCCCCTGCCCGCTCGGCACCCTGGTGTAGGTGAAACACGACCTTGCCGCTCCCGCCGACGTTGCAATTGAGGACCGCGCGATAGCCGCTCTCGGCAATCCCGGCGACCCGCGCTACCTTGGCCGCGGCCAGCAGCAGCCGACCGAGCAATTGCGCGTCCTCGGGCTGGGCGTCATTGAGGGTCGGGATGGGCTTGCACGGGATCACGAGCAGGTGGACCGGCGCCTCGGGGCTCAAGTCACGGAAGGCGAGGACGTCCTCATAGACTAGGTCCGTCGGAATCTCGCCCCGCGCAATCTTGCCGAAGATGGTATCAGTCATGGGCTGTGGTTAGGGATCAGTGGTCAGTGACTGGTGGTTGGAGTACATCACAGGGCGCGCCGGCCGGTGAAGGCCAGGGCTAGGGTGCCGCCGTCGACGTACTCCAGTTCGCCGCCCAAGGGAACGCCGTGGGCGATGCGGGTCACCTTGATGTTGCCCTCCGCGGCACACTCGGCGACATATTGTGCGGTGACACTGCCCTCCACGGTCGGGCTGATGGCGAGGATTACCTCGGTGACCAGGCCCTCGCGCAGGCGCTCTTCCAAGAGCCCCAGCCCTAGGTCTTCGGGACCGATGCCGTCCAGGGGGGAGAGCCGCCCGCCGAGCACGAAATACTGCCCGCGGTAGTCGGTGGCATGCTCGATAGCCACGATCTCCGAGGGCTGCTCCACGACGCACAGCAGGCCGGGATCCCGGTTGGGATTGACGCAGAGTCCGCACAGCTCATGCTCGCTCAGGGTCCGGCAACGGCCGCAGCGGCGGATGCGGGTCATGGCCTCCGCCATCACCCGCGCCAACCGATTGCCGCCCTCACGGTCCCGCTCCAACAGGTAAAAGGCGATACGCTGCGCAGACTTGGGGCCAACCCCAGGCAAACAGCGCAGGGCTTCTATCAACTGATTGAGCAGGGTGCGCTGGGCCATGGGTGACGCCGATCGGCAAGGCAGCCGCTAGAACGGGAACTTGAAGCCGGGGGGCAACGGCAGGCCCGCGGTCAGCTCGGCCATATTTTCCTTCGCCTTTTCGGCCACGCGCTGGCTGGCGCCATTGAAGGCGGCGGCCAGCAGGTCCTCCAGCATGTCCTTGTCATCCCCCAGCAGGGTGGGATCGAGTTCCACCCGCTTGACCAGGTGCTGGCCGTTCATGGTGATCTTCACCATGCCGCCGCCGGACTCACTCACGACCTCTTCCTGAGCGAGTCGCTCTTGAGCGTTCTTCATGTCCTCCTGCATCCTTTGCGCCTTCTTCAACAGATCGCTGATTCCACCTTTCACAATACATTGCCTCCAGGTTGGCCACGGCGGCCGCACGGCCGCCGTGGCCGGGTTGACGAGATAGGGTACGGTCAGTCCAGGGGCTCGATACTGCCCGGGACCCACTGACCGTCGAATTGATCGCGCAGGCGCCGGGCCACGGGGTCGGCCGCCAGGGTGTCCTGCGCGGCCTGCGCACGTGCATCCTGCTCCCGGGTGCGCCGTTGCGCCGGGGTCTCCTGCTGCGGACAGGCGATGCGGATCTCCAACCGCAGGGGGCCGCCCAGGGCAGCCTCCAGGGCGGCACGCAGGCGCTCCTCGGTCCCCGCGGAGCGCAACTGCTCCGCCCCCGGGTCCAGGCTCAGGGTCAAGCGACCCTCGCCCAGACCGATGAATCCACAGTGGTGGGCGAGTTGGCTGGCGATGCCGCCAACCCCCAGCCGGTCCACCAACTGATGCCAGTCGGCCGTGTTGGTCAACTGCACGGATGGAGCCGATTCAAGGCCCCGCTTCGGCGGTGGGGGCAGCAGGGGTCGGCCCGGCTCCCGGGTCTCGGCCGGGACCGACGGCGCACCTGACTCGCTGCCGCCGCCCGTCGTGGCGGCCAGCGCGGCCGTGGCCGAGCGCGCGCCCCGGCCCGGCACCGCCGGCGTATCGCCCAGGCGGAGCGCCCCGGCCGCTGCAGGCCTTCCCGCACCCGCGGCGCCCTCTTCGGGCCGAAAGGCCAGGGCGCGCAGCAGGACCATCTCCAACCCGGCGCGCGGGTCCGGGGCCAGGGCCAGGTCCGCCTGACCGGTGAGCGCGACCTGGTAATAGAGCTGGAGGTCCGCCGCGCCGATCCGTCCGGCCAGGGCCGCGAGACGCGCGCGTTCCGGGTCGTCGGCCGCGAGCGTCTGGGGCACCTGCTGGAACAAGGCTAAACGGTGCAGCAGGCCGATCAACTCGCGCAGCAGTTCGCCGAAGTCGGGGGTGAAGGCGCTGGCTCGCTCGACCTCGATCAGCAGCCGTGCCCCGTCGGCGTCGGCCAGGGCCTCCACCAGGTTAAAGGTCAGATCCGCGCCCACGGTGCCGAGCATGGTCCGCACCTCGGACTCGGCCACCCGGCCAGCCCCGTAGGCAATCGCCTGGTCGAGTAGACTGAGCCCGTCGCGCATACTCCCATCCGCCGCACGGGCGAGCAGGGCCAGTGCGGCTGGATCAAAGGGCAGGCCCTCGGTCTCCAGCACGAAGCGCAGGCGCTCGCGAATCTCCTCGGGCAGCAGGCGCCGCAAATTAAACTGGAGGCAGCGCGACAGGACCGTCATCGGTACCTTCTGCGGGTCGGTGGTGGCGAGCAGGAACTTCACATGAGGCGGCGGCTCCTCCAGGGTCTTCAGCAACGCGTTGAAGCTATTATTGGAGAACATATGCACCTCGTCGATGAGGTACACCTTGAAGCGACCGCAGGCCGGGGCATAGGGGACGTTATCCAGCAGTTCCCGGGTCTGATCCACTTTGGTGCGGGAGGCCGCGTCCACCTCCAACAGGTCGACGAAGCGCCCCGCGTCGATTTCCCGACAGGCGAAACAGACCCCACATGGGGTGGAACTCACGCCCTGCTCGCAGTTCAGAGCCTTGGACAGGATTCGCGCAAGCGTCGTCTTACCGACCCCGCGGGTGCCGGTGAAGAGGTAGGCGTGATGGAGTTGATCCCGGTCCAGGGCGTTGCTGAGCGCACGCACCACATGCTGCTGCCCCACCATGTCGGCGAACGACTTGGGGCGCCATTTGCGGGCGAGCACCTGATAGGTCATGCGCGAGGATGCCAGGCTAGGGGGCCGCCGTGCGGCGCTATGGTGGCGGGCAGTGTAACCGATGCGGCCTCGGCAGGTATCGTGCGGGCAGCGAACGAGCGTGACTGGAGGCCAAGAGAGACCTGAATTTATCGATTTCGATGAGTAGATTGGGCGTCCAGGGAACCTGCACCGCCCGGCAAAGGGGGTGGCGGCCTGCGTCAGCCACACCCCGGCGCCCGCTTCCACCGCTGCGGCTGCTCCCTTCCGGGCCTGACCGGGTTCACGGCTTTGCGTCGCGGGGGGACCGACGCCGACCACCATTGAGAACGGGCCAACGGCATCGACCGCAGGGATCAGGGCCGCAACCCGACGTGTAGAGTAACAAAATGGACCCATCATGACAAACACCGACTCCACACCAGGACTCAGCGCCATGAACAGAGCAGTAGTTCCCGCAGATCGAGTCCATGGGCATCCGGCTGCTGATGAACGAGTCCCTGGCCATCGAGTGGATCTTTCTCGCCGGGATCGACGACCCCAACCGCTACCGCACCCACAACCTGGAGGCCGCCGCCGCGGCCATCCCGCCCGCGGCCCCCGCGATCCTGCTGGCCGGCCTTGATCACAATTCCGCCCCCCTTGTTCAGTCCCGGCGTCGCCGCTCCATTTCAGAACATGGTCTTGCGCGCACAAACCCACATGGGCCGGCCGGCCTTGAGCGGATTTGTGATCAAGGCCCTGCTGGCCCATGCACCGGAGCCATTTCGCGCGGCGGCCAGCCTGGAGTTCGCCCTCATGCTCTGCGGCCATACCCGCGGCGGCCAGATCTGTCTGCCAGACGGGATCGCCCTGATCGGCCACTCCCGCGCCCCCCACCGCGTGCGCGCCGGCGCTTGGCGGTGGCGCCAGATGCAGGGCTACATCTCGCACGGGGCTGGCAGCAGCATCATCGCGGCCCGTTTCAACTGCTTGCTGGAGGTCACCATTCATTGCCTGCGCCGCGGCGCGGCGCAGGCTTGTTCGCGGGCTGAGTCAGAGCACGAGTGATTTCCAACCGGTCACCCCTAGCTCCGCGGGGCAGCCGGACGCGGCCCCGGGCAGCAGTCGAAAAGCATCGTCTCGACCTGTCTCGATATCCTCTAAGTCTTTCAATTACGGAAGATTTTTGTACGGCAGCAGCCACCGTAGCAAGATCCGCGCAAACCAGATCGTCAGCGCCCGCCGCAGACTGGCGTAGCGCGGGCCCTGCAAGCGGGCACTGAGCCGGCGCAGGATCGGGCGGAGCGCCGCCGGACCCTCGGCGGCCAGTGTTTCCAGTCGCACCAGCTCGGCCGCCACACTGGTTGCCTGCTCCAGGGTTTGCTCCCCAATGCGGCCCTCCTCGATCAGATGATAGCGGTGTTGGGGCCGGTAGCGCGCCAGGGCGTTGGGCAGCGGGACGATCAGTTCGGCGATGTCACGTGCGGCCGTCCACCGTCCACTGCCCACTGCCGTTGTAGAGCACCAGATGATGTTATCCTCGCGCTCGCGCAGATCGTCGGTGACATAGCTGCCGCCCTATTTCTCCAGCGTGGTGAAGTCGATCAGCGCCAGCCAGTCCTCTTGCACGAAGTCGCGTAGCAGGCCCTCGACCATCTCGGGGTGGTAAAACAGCTCGACTTTGGCCATTTTTGCAGTCGGGTGAAGGCCCGGCGCGTGACGCCACGGCGGTGCCGACGCGTGCGCTGAGCAGGGAGTTGCGGCGGCCGCTCGTCGCGGCCAG
>JADNEJ010000590.1 GCA_016292295.1 Candidatus Thiodictyon intracellulare | reverse complement strand
CACCGCCTCCTGCACCTGCACCGTCACCGCATACTGGCGGCCGTAGGAGGCCCCGATGACCGCCGACAGGCCGCTCAGTTCCAGGAACTGACATACCAACCGCATGCCGGCGCCGGCCCGCAGAGTGATAATCAGATGCATCACCACCACCAACTGATAAAGCCAGCGTACCCCCGCCGGGGTCGCCAGGCATGCCGCCACCTGTACCGGCAGCGCCGCCGCGCTCCAGCCGCGCAGCGTACTGTGCGTCACCCCCAGTTGCGTCGCCACCTGGCGCAACGGTTGTCCTTGTGCCAACTGGACCGCCGCCACGCCGAGCTTTGCTGCTCGCTCCAGACGTGCGCGGTGCTTCACCATGCACCGTCGCTCGCCAACCAGCAACGGGTGGGTGGCGAACGCCCGGCATCTGGGCTAAAGTTTCTCGCGGCAGGACCTTCGGGCATTTTTTACTACCCTGGGTTAGTTTGTACTTCCAAGGGTATGAAAATTCGCAGGTCCTGCCAGCCCCTTCGACGCTTATGACCGACTTTCATTCTTGGTCTTGGGCGGATTTATGATCAAGGCCCCTTGGTACTCACCTGGGTTGCTGAAAAAGTCTGCGCAGGCTTCTTCAGCAACCCGGGTGAGTACCAAGGCGATTTGCGCTCCTTGCTGACGGAGAATTTTGAAATAACCGGTCGGGAAGGAAACAGAAAATTTGGCATTAGCTGAGTATAGCTTGGCTGAGCCACTACGGCCGTATCGAGCTTCCGGGCCCCATGCACTACTGGTTCGAGAAGGCGCTGGACGGTTCCGGCATTGTGCTGTTGCCGATTACACCGGAGACCGCTCACGGTCTCGAAGCATCCTTGGCCCCAACAAGATCGGTATAAGACCCGTGGGCCTGCGTTCTTCAACATTGTTTCTTTTTATGAAATATCCTAGTTCTGAAACTCGAACAGGGCCAAACACTTGGGGTCAGAAATTTTCGTAGGGGTTTGCGTGTATCTCCGCAAACCCATCGAAAATCCCCCCGCCGCTACCCCCACACGCCCCTCCGGTGCCCCCCTGGAAAAACCGCAAACTTCAGCTCTTTGGAGTTGCGTATTTTAATAACTGATAAGTCTCTGACGTGAATATGACGTGAATAGTCTCAACGATCTGAGTCGAAAGCCCTGAGTGCTGTGCGCAATCCCCGCACCGCCTGGGTCTGACTCGGATAGGCCATGCAGCGAACGATCAGGCCCGGGTCCAGGTCTGGCAGGAGCCGGCTGCGCGTTGTCCGGATATAGGTTTCACCCTCAAAGCAATAGATGCGCAATGCGCTATCCTTCCAGAACCAGACCTCGGGGACGCCTAAGCCCCGGTAGACCTCCAGTTTGTCGATGCCGCCGGATGTCCAGATGACCTCACAGGCCAGATCAGGAATCTCGGGGGGGAGGGTAATCGGCCCCACGACAAAGCACTCGTCTGCTTCGATCCCGCGCCCGTGGGTCTCCTTGCGCAGGGTCCAAGACCCAAAGTCCTCAAGTTCAATGCCCGTTTCTTCCGCATAGGCAAACAGCAGGCGTCCCAGGCGAGTTCGCAGGTCTTCATGGTCGAACGAAGGTGTCATCAGCTCCACTTCTCCGTCGAGATAGGTCACGCGCGTGCCGCTACTCTCGCCGCGCATGGCGAGCAGCGCCTCGTAGTCCTGCCAGCGGATGCCGTGCAATTGTACCCGCTGGTCCAGGTGGACCCGGGGCGTGGCCGTACCAGTCGGGTTGATCGCATTCATGCCAAGGCTCCGACGTTGCTCTCAGTCCGGTTCCCACGCCCTGCGTGTAAACGAGGGCTGGTGGGTATTCATTTCACATCATAGGCGAGATTGGGTCCCAGCCAGCGTTCGATCTCGGCCAGCGGCATCCCCTTGCGCTCGGCATAGTCGACGACCTGATCCTTGTTGATCTTGCCGACGGCGAAATAGCGGCTGTCGGGGTGGGAGAAATAGAGTCCGGAAACCGCGGCGGTGGGCACCATGGCCTTGGATTCGGTGAGCCAGATGCCGGTGTTGCGCTCGGTGTCCAGCAATTGCCAGAGCAGGTCCTTTTCCGTGTGGTCCGGGCAGGCGGGGTAGCCCAGCGCTGGGCGGATGCCCTGGTACTGTTCGTCGATCAGGGCGTCGGCGGCCAGGCGTTCATCCTGCGCATAGCGCCAGTGGCGAGTGCGCACGCGCTGATGAAGCATCTCGGCCAGGGCCTCGGCGAGGCGGTCGGCCAGGGCCTTCAGCATCAGGGCCGAATAGTCGTCGAGATCCGACTCGAAGCGCTTGACGTGGGCATCAATGCCCTCGCCCGCGGTGCAGGCGAAGCCGCCGATGTAGTCCGGGATACCGGTATCCACCGGGGCGATGAAATCCGCCAGACACTCGTTGGGTCGACCCGCGGGCTGCTTGCCCTGTTTGCGCAGGCAGTGCAATGTGAGCAGGGTGTCGACCCGGGACTCGTCCTCATAGACGAGTATGTCATCGCCCGCCGTGTTGGCCGGGAAGAACCCGATGACGGCATGGGCCGCGAGCCACCGCTCCGTAATGATCCGGTGCAGCATATCGAGTGCATCGGCATGGAGCTTACGCGCCTCCTTGCCATTTTCCGGGTCGTCTAGGATCTGGGGGAAGCGTCCCTTGAGCTGCCAGGCGTGGAAGAAGAAGGTCCAGTCGATATAGGCGACGACCTCCTCCAACGGGATGTCCTTGAACACCTGGATACCGGGCTCTGCCGGGGTCGGGGGCTGGTAATGCTCCCAGTCGATGGGGGTGCGGTTCGCCTGGGCCGCGGCAAGCGGGATGAGATCCCGCGCCTCGTCGCGGGCGGCGCGGCGCACGCGGACCTCCTCATACTCGGTGCGGATGGTGGCCACGTAGTTCTCATTCAGGTCTTTGGACAGAAGGCTGCCCACCACGCCGACGACGCGGGAGGCGTCTTTCACGTGCACCACCGGGTGCGTATATTGGGGTTCGATTTTGACCGCGGTATGGAGTTTGGAGGTGGTCGCGCCGCCGATCAACAGCGGTACCGTGAACCCCTGGCGCTGCATCTCGCGGGCGACGTGGACCATCTCATCGAGTGACGGGGTGATGAGCCCGGAGAGCCCGATGATGTTCGCCTTGACCTCCCGCGCCCGGGCCAGGATGCGGTCCGCCGGGACCATGACGCCCATGTCCTCGACCGCATAGTTGTTGCATTGCAGGACGACGCCGACGATGTTCTTTCCGATGTCGTGTACATCGCCCTTGACGGTGGCGAGCAGAATGCGGCCCTGGGTCTGTCCGATGCTCTTCTCCTGCGCCAGGAAGGGCTCCAGATAGGCGACCGCGCGCTTCATGACACGGGCGGACTTGACCACCTGGGGTAGGAACATCTTGCCCTCACCGAAGAGGCCGCCCACCACGTTCATGCCGTCCATGAGCGGGCCCTCAATGACGTTGATCGACCGACCGAGTTCTTCGAGCGCTTCCTCCGTGTCGGCCTCGATGAAGTCGGTAATGCCCTTGATCAGGGCGTGCTCGATGCGCTTGGCGACCGGTGCATTCCGCCAGGTGAAATCCTGCTTGTTCTCCATCCCCGAGCCGTCGCCTTTGTATTTTGTGGCCAGATCGATCAAGCGTTCGGTGGCGTCGGGGCGGCGATTCAGTATCACGTCCTCCACCGCCGTGCGTAACTCCGCCGGCAGGTCATCATAGACGGCCAACTGGCCGGCGTTAACGATGCCCATATCCATGCCGGCGCGCACCGCGTGGTAGAGGAATACGGAATGAATCGCTTCGCGTACCGGGTTGTTGCCGCGGAATGAGAAGGAGACATTGGAGACGCCGCCCGAGACCCGGGCATAGGGCAGATGGGCCTTGATGCGGCGGGTCGCCTCAATGAAGTCCACCGCGTAGTTGTTGTGTTCCTCGATCCCGGTGGCGACGGCGAAGATGTTGGGGTCGAAACAGATGTCCTCGGGTGGGAAGTCGAGCTCGTCGACCAGGATACGGTAGGCGCGCTCACAGATCGCGAATTTGCGCTCCTGGGTATCGGCCTGACCCTGCTCGTCGAAGACCATGACGACGATGGCCGCGCCATAGCGCCGACACTTGCGCGCCTGTTGCCGGAATGCCTCCTCGCCCTCCTTCATGCTGATCGAATTGACGATCGCCTTGCCCTGGACACACTTGAGGCCAGCCTCGATCACCTCCCATTTGGAGGAGTCGATCATGATCGGTACCCGGGCGATGTCCGGTTCCGCGGCGATCAGGTTCAGGAACCTGGTCATGGCCGCCTTGGAGTCCAGCATCGCCTCATCCATGTTGATGTCGATGACCTGGGCGCCGTTTTCCACCTGGGCGCGCGCCACGGCCAGTGCGGCGTCGAACTTTCCGTCCAGAATCAGGCGCTTGAAAACGGCGGAGCCGGTTACATTGGTGCGCTCGCCGACGTTGATGAAGGTGGCGGTGGGACGGGATTGGGTGGTCATGGTTGCTCGCGGAAGGGGTTTTCGATCCTCAGACCGTCGAAGTCGCGGCCGTGTTGGAGGTTTTCGGTATAGAGGATGCGGGCCTTGGCACGGCGAGCGGCTTCGACGATCAGCGCGTCGGAGAAGGCGATCTGATCCTGGCGACTGCGCGCTATCGCGGCGAGAATCAGGGGGGGATCTTCCACCACCAAGGGGTAGCGAGCAAACTCCCGCACGGCCATTTCAGCCACCGTTGAGGATAATAGCCGGTTCAGCCGCCGCGTCGTGACCCAAAAGAACTCCTTGAGCACCTGGGTGCTAACAGCCAATTCAGCCGCTCCGCCGGCCGTGTCGATCAGGGCCATGGCCCGGGTTCGCTTGACCCCGGCGTCCTTATCGTAGGCGTAGATAAAGACGTTGCTATCGGCGAAAAACCGGACGGTCATAGATTTCCTCGCGAGTCCAGGTACGCCCTTCGGGACCGGAGCCGGCTTCCGATTGGCTTGCCAGTTCCAGGATGCGGTCGGTGGCCTCGCGGGCGGCCGAGCGGTGGTCCGCGTAGGCCTCCAAAAAGTCACGCACGACGGCGTTGACTGAGGTGTTCTCGGTCAAGGCGCGCATCCGTGCCCGTTTCAGGGTCTGTTCTGCGATGGTCACGGTCAGGTTCATTGATGGGTCTCCCCGGTCGACACGAGATCAGTGTAGCGCGGAGATCGTGCGATGTTACAGTCCGGCGAGTCTCGCCGACTCAATCCGCATCCGCTCGGGATCCGGAATCCGTCGGTTGCCGGTGACTGGCCTGATCCAGATAGCGGTGCGCCTGCAGGAGCAGGTGTTTATTCCAAAATAGGATCTGCCAACGGCTGCCGCCCAGCTGGCGCCACAGTCGAGCGGAGCGGATAGCAGCCAGCAGCAGGGCCCGGATGCGCACTTGGTTGTCCGGGTTCTGGAGGTGATTGGAGGTGCCGCGGACCAGGATGCGGGGTTTAAGGGGGCTCAGAGTTTCGCTGTAGAGGTAGGCGAACCGGGCGAGGACCTCGGGGTGCAGCAATGGGTGCTGTTTGCGAAGCTCCGCCGCCTCCGCGATCCCGTCGCCGATACACCCGAGCAGTTCCGGCTGGGCGGACAGTTTGCGCTCCAGCCGGATGACCGAAGCCACATAGCGGGTCAGCTCCAGATCGCGCTCGGGCCTGCCGGTGAGCTGCGCGACGAGTTGGCGCGACCCGTTGGCCACCGCTCCGAGTGGGCCGTAGACCGCCGCAGTATCCGCCGCGTCGATCTGGAACAGGCTGTAGATGCAGGTCTCCATGGCCGCGGTGTCGGCGCTCCCGGTGCGGGCGATACGCATCACACAGTCTACTGCCTGGTAGATGCCGGCGAGTGCGGTCACGCGGCTCTGATCGTCGTGGGCCATGGGGTGCTGCGGCTCCGGTCCGGTAAGGTCTCCCAAGGTGCGACAGGATACCAGCGACGCCGGGTGCGTGCTCGGGGGGTCGGGGGCGCGCCCAGGGCCGCGGCACTCTGGATGCCCCGGCCGCGGTGAGCCTGGTCGTCACCTCCGTCCCCGCTCCGCGGCCCTACCGGCCTTGGGGCTGACGGGGCTCGCCGGCCGAGCTTAGCCACGGCGAGTGCGATGGCGGGCGAAGCGCGGCGCGTGCCACCCGTGAAAGTCGCGCAGCGACGCCGTGGGAGCGGTTTTAGCCGCGGCGGGCCGTGCGGGAAACACGGCCTCGGAGTTCGCCGTGGCGCCGCATCGCGGCCGCATCCCGCTCCCACAAGGAACTTTCGGCATTATGTAGCAACTGTACATAGTTATCGAATCAAGTTGTTACGCAAAATCTGACGGCAACTCAGTGCGATGCGGGCGGATGGACGCCGGGAACTCCCAGATTTCGGTGAGAAACCCGGCTGCCGGAGTTGGCTAAGAATCGGAAAATCGTAGCCAAATCACTGAATAAATAGTCATGTGCGTTTGCTACATAATGTCGGAACTTTTCTGCCAGAGCGCAGCGGGTTCGGCAGGCGGCCTGCACTGCTTCGCATAACAGTCGGCGCACATTTCGCATAACAGTCGGCGCACATAGGGATTGCCTTTGCGCTGTTTGCCGTTCTGGCGCTTGCCCGCCGATTCATGATTGCCCGAACAGATCCAGGCCCACGATGCCAGTTTCTCTGGCGTCCTGAACGCCTGCATATCGTCGCCGATTTCCACCAGCAGGAGAGCAGCCCCCAATTCATCCAGTCCCGGGATGGTCTGCAAGGCACTCAAGAGGCTCTGTTGGGGCGCCAGTCCCGCCAGCAGCCTGGTACGAAAGCAGGCAATGCGCCGCTTCAGGTCGTCCACATGATCCATCAGTTGCGTCAGTACAAAGCGATGAGACTCACTGAGATCCTCGTCGAGCGCATCAAGCAACTCTTGCTCCGTCGCGCGCAGACGCTGACTGGCGTGGCATAGGACCTGTGACGGGGTGTCACCCGCAACCAGCACTTTGATCATGGCCCAGGTGGATTTGCCATGCAGATCGCTGACCACTACACTCAAGTGGATGCCCGGCATTATGTAGCAAACGCACATGGCTATTTATTCAGTGAGTTGGCTACGACTTCCCGATTTTGAGTCAGCCACGGCAGCCGGATTTCTCACCGAAATCTGGCAGATCCCGGCGCCCACCTGCCCGCATCGCACTGAGCTGTCGCAAAATTCTGCTTAATCAATTGATTCTATAGCTATTTATAGTTGCTACATAATGCCGCGGATACCGTCGCCCGTCAACACTTTATGCGGGCGGTTTTTCTCCCCCGCGAGGATGGCAGTGAGCTTCTGCATCTGACGCGCAATCAGGCGCAGTTCGCGGAAGTTGGCCGGGGGCACAAAGCCACCTTGCAGTAACCCGCTACGGGCCAGAATCGCCAGCCATTGGGCATCGGTAAGATCCGTGTTACGTCCCGGCACCTGCTTGGCGTGCCGAGCGTTCACCTTTTCGTAGGGGTTTGCGTGGATCTCCGCAAACTCCTCGAAAATCCCCCCACCGCTACCCCCCGCCCCTCCGGTGCCCCCCCTGGAAAAGCCGGAAACTTCAGCTGCTACATAATGCCGGACTTTTCCAGTAAATCCCTGTGCTTTCCATCACCACCACGTCCGGCTGGAAGCCGGCTACCCAGTCTGCCATTGCCCGACGGTCACGCTTAAAACCAGCATTATACTCAGCTAATGCCAAATTTTCGGTTTCCTCACCGACTAGTTATTTCAAAGTTCTCCGCCAGCAAGGAGCGCAAGTCGCCCTAGTGCTCACCCGGGTTGCTGAAGAAGTCTGCGTAGACTTTGCGAAACCCGTCAAATGATTCGTAATACTTGTTATACAGAATTTTTTTCTT
>JADNEJ010000027.1 GCA_016292295.1 Candidatus Thiodictyon intracellulare | reverse complement strand
GGCATCTGGGCTAAAGTTTCTCGCGGCAGGACCTTCGGATATTTTTTACTACCCTGGGTTAGTTTGCACTTCCAAGAGTATGAAAGTTCGCAGGTCCTGCCAACTCCTTCGACGCTTATGACCGACTTCAGCGCTTTGTTTTGGGCGGATTTATAATCAAGGCCGACCGTGATATTCGGCAGGATTAGGCTCAAGACCGCCAGCGGAATGATCACGCTGAGATAGGTGCGGGCGCCCGCCAGGTTGTAGGACTGTTCCCGGTAGCGCAGGGCGCCAAGGATCAAGGCCAGACCCACCAGGCCGTTCAGCACGATCATCACGACCGCGTACATGGCGCTCCGGGCCAGGGTCAGGTCGTTCGCGCCATGCAGCATCAGGGCGACGATCATCAGCACCTCAATGGCGGTGACCGAGAGGGTCAGGATCAGGGTACCGTAGGGTTCCCCAAGTCGCAACGCCAGACAGTCCACGTGGTGCACGCCTCGCACGGCCGCCAGCAGGATCGCCACGAACAGCCAGATGAAGACCGCGGTCAGCGGCAGCGGGTGCGTCAGATTCGCGAGCAAGCGCTCGCCAAAGGCGAGAAAGAGCCCAGCGGTGACCAGGATCAGAGGGAGCGGCCATTCCGCGCACCACCGCGACGCGGCCGCGATGAGGCCGTCCTGGTGGTGTTGAGGTGCTGGGTTCATCGGGGCATGCAGATGGTTAGGGCGACACTCAAGGCGCCCGGTGGACGGCGGCCATGGCCCGACCCGTCGGCGCCTCCGGGACCCGGTGCGCTGCCTGATTCAGTTAGACTAAAAAAGGTTACCACCAGTGAGGCATGACCCAGCATGATAAACAAAGACAAGCTTACCGCGCTGGTGATGATGCTCTTGGTGTGGGGCCTGGCCGGGGGACTCTGCGGCGCCCTGTTCGCGTGTCTGCAGCAGGTGCTCGCGGCGATTGGACTCTCTGCTTGGCAGTCGCCGCTCGTGGCCGCGGTGGCGGCGGCCACCACAGCCGCCTTCTAGTTCCATGTTCGTGGCCCTGAGTGGTGCCATGACGTGGGTGCTGGCGTCCGTCGGGTCCCTGATCCTGATCGGTCCGGATCTGGGGCTCGGTGTCATCGTCGGGGCCGCCGCGGTGGTCGGTCTGGGTGTCGGGAGCTTCTATGCCTGGATGACGGACGCCGCCGAGCGTCTTCTGGCCCGGACCCTGGCCGGGCTGATTGGGGGGCTGATCGCAGGCGCGGCGCGGCAGTGGCCTCGGTGGTCGCCACCGGCCGGCAGCCGGGGACCTTTATCCTCGCTGCCTTGGTGGGCGTCTTGGTCGGAACCCTGTTCGAGATAGCGGAACGCTGGCTGAGCGGCCGCGGCAGGCAACTGCTGTCGGTTGACCTGGCCGCAGCACTGGTCGCTGGTTTGATCGCCTCCATGGTTGCCGCCGGCATCTGGCTGCTGGGGGGGTCGATGCTGGCCCTGGATGGGACCAGCCACGACCTGCTGGGGCAGGTCCACCGCGAGCTGCCGTCCGGTTTCCTGGGCGGGCTCTTGGGCGGCGCCGGCACCGCGCTGGTCCTGGAACTGCTCGGGTTCCGTCTGGAGGAGTCTCTCTGAGGGGGGGCCGGTTCGCCCGGGTATCCGCCGGCCCCCCGGCGCTGTACCATCTGTCCACGAGCGGCGGACAGGGCACCGCGTTCCCGGTCCGACCGTGCGGCCTGTACCGGTGGCCAGCGTCCGGCGCCCGGGAGTGCCGGGCCGCCAGCCGACGATTGGTTTACCCTGAATTGTGGTCTAGCCCCAATGCAACGCCGCTGCGGCCTTGATCATCGTTCTGGCCGGCGGCAATCTTCTGGAGTTCAAGGCTTCAGCCTTGGTTCTGCACATCCAAGGCTGAAGCCTTGGACGCCGGCCCGGGGCGGCCGAAACGATGATCAAGGCCCTCTACCAGGGGCTGGCCGGCGTCGCCGACGGGCCGACCACCGGGCGGTAACCCCGCCGTTAAGCGCCCCGAACCCGTGCGCGGCTGGGCTCATCCCCGACCGACCCCAGTATCCAATTTCAAGCCCAGGCATCTTTACTTAATGGCTATTCACTAGTCTCTCAACGTTTAGTATAACAAAGCCAACTGGTTATGCTGTAGGAGGCCTTGATCACAAATCCGCCCAAGGCCGGCAGGCCCATGTGGGTTTGCGCGCGCAAGACCATGTTCTATAAGGGAGAAGCGACGCCGGGACTGAACAAGGTGACAAGGTGGGCGGAATTATGATCAAGGCCACTGTAGGATGTCCGCGGGATCGGAATTCTGATTAGTAACTATACGTCTCTCATGTGAAATTCCAATTTAGTCGCGGCGGGCTTTGATCACAAATCCGCCCAAGGTCGGCCGGCCCATGTGGGTTTTCGCGCGCAAAACCATGTTCTGCAAGGGAGCGGCGACGCCGGGACTGAACAAAGTGGGCGGAATTATGATCAAGGCCGTCGCGACGGGTAACCTGTCGAGAGTTTTGGTAAACTGCCTTCATGCTTCATGCTGGACTACCGTCTCGACAAGCACGAACTCGCCGAACTGCGTGCGGCCCACCGCGCCGCCCGGGACGTGCGCGAGGCCTATCGGATCAACGCCGTGATCTTGCTCGGTAAGGGGCGTGCGCCGGCCGATGTGGCCGATGCCTTGCTGATCGACCCAGACACTGCTCGCGATTACTTCAAGCGTTACAAGAAGGGCGGCCTTGATGGGTTGCTGCGGATGAGCTATATCGGTAGCGAAGCCCTGCTCGACGACACGCAGTTGTTGGAACTGGACGATCATCTTCAAAGTCACCTGTATCTGACAGCCGAGGCCGTCGCCCGATATGTCTAGAAGCGCTGCGGGTGCGTTACACGCCCAGTGGCATGACTGCGGTCCTACACCGCTTGGGCTGCGTCTACAAGAAAGCCAAACTGGAACTCAGCAAATACCCGACTCCAGAGGTTCAAGAGGTATTCGTTGAGAAGTACGAAAATATCAAGAAAAACAGCGATGAAGGTGACGTGATCTATTTCATGGATGCGACCCATCCGCAACATAACCCGGTGATCGGATGCGGTTGGATCAAGCGCGAAAAGGAGCACCCGATCCAGAGCAATACGGGCCGCTAGCGGCTTAACATCAACGGTGCGATCAACGTTCAGTCGCTGAGCGCAGAGGTCTGATTTGATGAGACCATCGACGCCGCGTCTACGATCGCCTTGTTTAAACAGCTTGAGCAAGCAACCCGGTGGCCCAATCTATCCTCGTTATTTGCGATAACGCCAGTTACTACAAGTCGAAAACGGTTGCTGCGTATCTGTTGCTGCGTATCTGACGACATCGCGAATCCAACTGGAGCCACTTCCGCCCTATTGTCCAAATTTTAATTTAATTGAGCGCCTCTGGAAATTTTTCAAACGCCAAATGCTTTACAATCAATATTACGACACGTTTGAAAAAATTCGAAGTGCCTGCAATAAGTTCTTCGGTGAACTTGATGTATTTGCTCCGCTACTCCGAACGCTTCTCGCTGAGAAAAATTATCGGGAATAAAAAGCCGAAAATTTCTATCGCTTAGGTATAACTGATTTATCCGGGTGCGCTCGAATAGTGTCAGGCTTAGGACCTATAGCAAAGTGTAGAGGCTGGCGTCAATATTCATTCGCTTTTTCAAAATAGTCACTAATATGTAGGTAGAGATGGCTATCCAGATTTGCGATTTGCGATTTCAGCACATTCTCGGAGGTGTCGAAAAACGCCTTGATGCGTCAGTGTTGCTTGATCTATTTGAAAAACAGTTCCACTTGCCAGCGGCAGCGGTAAAATTCCGCAATGGTGAGCGCCGGTAGAGTAAAGTTATTCGTCAGGAACACGAACGTGTGATCCGTCGTTGCATCGTGATACTTGATGCGCTGGAGCTTTTCTGGGTAGTAATGTGGCGTATGAGCGTCCGTTAGGACGACAGTCTGATCGCAGATGAGGCCCGTTTTTTTGTCGACCGGTTGAGAGTAGACGCGGTGCATCTGGGTATTGGACTTCGTCCGTGTGACGAAGAAAGTTGCAGCGATTGTAAAGCGCTAGAGGCGGAGGAAACCCACATATCCGCGGTCCATGATCTAGAACGCACAGAGCTCCGAGAGCAGGAACTCGAGGGCATTGACATCGTGGAGTTTGCCATCGGAAATATGTATAAAAATCGGTATGTTACCGCGTAAATCTAGAAACGTATGCATCTTTACGGCCGCCTTCGTGTGACGGAACGGCGCGGCCTTGATCATAATTCCGCCCACCTTGTTCAGTCCCGGCGTCGCCGCTCCCTTGCAGAACATGGTCTTGCGCGCGCAAACCCACATGGGCCGGCCGGCCTTGGGCGGATTTGTAATCAAGGCCCAAAGATCGGCAGCGGAAGATGATCGGTGAGTTATGCGAAAACTAGTTTGCCTGCGTATTTCCTGTGTACATAAAGCCATGTCTCCCGCCCGTCGGATGGGGCGGAAGACTGGCCGAGCGAGAGATCGGCGTTCAAGTCGATTTTCCAAATAAGCGTCATCGCGTTTTTATAATCTAAAGCCTTACGAAGCATGATCGAACAACGTTGGGACACTAGTGATGGCTATTTTCTTTTTCATCGTCATCGGGATTGTGATCGGCTGAAATCTGCCCCAACCGCTGTGGGCCAAAGAGTGGCAGCAGAAGGCCGTGAATGCGGTCCGTTCGTTCACCAGCAAGCAGGGGCACTGAATCCCGATCCGGTCCCACCTGGGCCGGGGTGTCGCGGCGGGGTCCGAGGACCCTGGCGTGTGTCGTGCAGTCGTAGAAGTGCACCCGTCCTGCCCTTGGCCGGCGCACTGGAACCAGGTCTTGACCTCGACCGCGCCCCTGAGCCAGGTAACGGCCGGGGCGGTCCTTTGCAGTAACTCCGGAGACCCATCCCATGTCCACACTCTGTTCTGACCAGGCAATCCTTACCCTGGGCGGCAACGAATACAAGTTCTCCATCGTCGAAGGCAGCGAGGCCGAGCGCGGCATCGACATCAGCGACCTGCGCGCCAAGACCGGCCACATCGCCCTAGACAAGGGGTACGCCAATACGGGGAGTTGCGAGAGCGCTATCACCTACATCGACGGGGAAAAGGGCATCCTGCGCTACCGCGGGATCCCCATCGAACAGTTCGCGATGGGTCCCACCTTCACCGACCTAGCCTGGCTGCTGATCAACGGGCGGCTGCCGACCACGGCGGAATACGATGAATTCTCCGCGGACCTGACCCGTTACGCCAATCTCGACGAAAGCATGCGGCACCAGTTCGAGGGCTTCCCCCGGGTCGCGCCCCCGATGGCTATCCTCTCGGCCATGATCAACGCTCTGTCCTGCTTCCATCCGGAACTGCATGAGCTCGAAGATGAGAGTCAATTCCGCCACGCGGCCGCGCGCCTGATCAGCAAGATACGTACGATCGCTGCATACGCCTTCCGGCATTCCCGGGGCCTGCCCAACATCTATCCGGACCCCGCGCTGCGCTATGTGCCGAACTTCATGCACATGATGTTCTCGCAGCCCTATAAACAGTATATCTGCCCCCAATTGGTGCGTGATGCACTCAACTTGATCCTGATCCTGCATGCCGACCACGAGCAGAATTGCTCCACCTCCACCGTCCGCATGGTCGGTTCCAGCGGTGCCAACCTGTTCGCCTCCTGTGCCGCCGGGGTCTGCGCACTCTGGGGGCCGTTGCACGGCGGGGCCAACGTGGAGGTGCTGACCATGCTGGAGCAGATTCACCAGGGCAACATCACCCCGGAGGAGTATGTGAAGCTGGCCAAGAGCAAGGACAGCAAGGTGCTTCTCATGGGGTTCGGCCACCGGATCTACAAGAATTTCGACCCGCGCGCCAAGATGCTCGGCGCCATCGCTGAGAAGCTCCTGCCCCAGTTAAGCGCGAGCGATCCGCTCCTGGAGATCGCCCGGCGACTGGAAGAAATCGCGCTGTCCGATTCCTATTTCATCGAACGCCAACTCTATCCGAACGTGGATTTCTACAGCGGTATCCTGCTGCGCGCCATCGGCATCCCGACCAACATGTTCACGGTCATCTTCGCCATCGGCCGCCTGCCCGGCTGGATCGCCCACTGGTGGGAGCAGAACCAGACCCAGGCCAACAAGATCGCCCGTCCCCGCCAGATCTATGTCGGCGAGACCCACCGCGACTTTGTCCTGAAGGAAAATCGGGGCTAACGTCCGGCCGTGGCCGAAGGCCCAGACACCGAGGCGGTCCGGTCCTATCTGGGCGACCTGCAGGACCGCTTCTGCGTCGCCCTCGCAGGGCTGGACGCGCAGGCCCGTTTCAGGGAGGACGCCTGGGCGAGAGCCGGCGGGGGCGGCGGGCGAACCCGGGTCCTGGCGGATGGGGCGGTCTTCGAGCAGGCCGGGGTCAATTTCTCACAGGTCTGCGGCGACCGCCTGCCGGCGTCCGCCACCGCCGGTCGCTCGGAACTGGCGGGGCGCGGCTTTGAGGCGATGGGGGTGTCCCTGGTGGTTCACCCGCAGAACCCTTATGTGCCCAGTTCGCACCTGAACGTACGCTTCTTCATCGCGCAGCGCCCGAACGAGTCGCCGCTCTGGTGGTTCGGCGGCAGCTTCGACCTCACCCCCTATTACGGATTCGACGAGGATTGCGTCCATTGGCACCACAGCGCTCGGGCGACCTGCCAGCCCTTCGGGGAGGCGGTCTATCTGCGCTATAAGCAGTGGTGCGACGAGTATTTTTTCCTCAAGCATCGCGACGAGCCGCGGGGTATCGGCGGGCTCTTCTTCGACGACCTAGGCCCCGGCGGTCTCCCCGGCGGTGACGGAACCGGCGGCTTCGCCGCGTGCTTCGCCTTCCTGCGCGCGGTCGCGGAGTGCTATCCGGCCGCCTATCTGCCGATCGTCGAGCGACGGCGCGCCACCCCCTATGGCGAGCGGGAACGCGCCTTTCAGAAGTATCGCCGCGGCCGTTATGTGGAGTTCAATCTGGTCTGCGACCGAGGCACCCTGTTCGGGCTCCAATCGGGCGGTCGAACCGAGTCCATCTTGATGTCACTGCCGCCGCAGGTGAGCTTTCGCTACGATTGGATGCCGGAGCCCGGCAGCCCGGAGGCGCGGCTCTATGAGCACTTCCTGGTTCCGCGGGACTGGCTAGCCGACTGAAAGGGCGTGACGGAGCTCCTGCTCGCCGCCCGTCGTGTCGTGACGCTCCGAATACTGCCCGGCACTCACGGGGTTTCCACGTCGAACCCCACCAGGGCGCGTTGCTCCCTGCTGAATTCGATCCCGATCAGATGGATCGGCTGACCGGCGGCCCGGTATTTGTCGGCATAGCCCCGGTCCTTGAGCTTCTGTAAGGTCCGCCCGGCGGGCTCCAGCTCCACCACCTTGAACTCAAACAGCCAAACCTGGCGGTTGAACTTCAGGGTAAGATCGATACGGCCCAGGCGGCCTTGATCATAACTCCGCCCAAGCCCGTCACACCGCCACCAGCGTCAGAGCAGGCAAAC
This sequence comes from Candidatus Thiodictyon intracellulare, assembly GCA_016292295.1. GTDB lineage: Bacteria > Pseudomonadota > Gammaproteobacteria > Chromatiales > Chromatiaceae > Thiodictyon > Thiodictyon intracellulare. Next base: position 308 of record JADNEJ010000027.1, on the reverse strand, counting down.
GTGTCCTTCCGGCAAGGCTGCATGAAATCCCGTCCCTGGCCCGGTAGCGTAGGAGCCTCGTTTTTGGTGATTCGGAGGCTCCACGATGTCACTGTTACTCCCCGCCGCTGCCGATCTGGCACAGACGGCCGCGTCCTTTACCCACTGGAGCAGCACCACGCCCGTGGGCGCGCGCATTCCCACGGACCGCTAGGCACAGATGGTGGCACTGGCCGCCCGCCATGGGGGTGAGCAAGGTCGCCGCGACCCCTGCGGCTGGCCTACGCCGGTTTGAAGCGGCGGCTGACGGCGCTGACGCCGCTTGTGCC
>JADNEJ010000641.1 GCA_016292295.1 Candidatus Thiodictyon intracellulare | reverse complement strand
AGTACCAGGGCGACTTGCGCTCCTTGCTGACGGAGAATTTTGAAATAACCGGTCGGTGAGGAAACTGAAAATTTGGCATTAGCTGAATATAGTAAAGTTGCCGGCCTCGTATTGACTGGTTCGACTGGTTCGGGTGGCGGTGGCCAGCGCTGTCGCTGTTCGCAGGCCGCCCCCGAGGGAGCGGTGCCCGGGTACAGGCGCCAAGGCCCGCCCGCGGGTGGCAAAGCCGCACCGGCATCGTCACAATCGACACCCAGCAGCGGGGCCGGAACCGACGCTCGGCCGGTATCCGTCTGCACCCTGCACCCTGAGAGGAAAAGACCGTGACTGATCTCGAGATCCTGGTGGAACATAGGCCATCGCCGGCCAAGCTGGAGGTGATCGGGGTCGACGGCTAGCCCCTGTGACGCGGGGAGCCTGACCTGTTTCTCCTGGCGCTATACGAGGACCGAGAGCTGCTATGTCCTGCGCGGCCGCTTCCTGGTCACCCTCGTGGGCGGCACCCCCCAGGCCTTCACCCGCGGCGACCTGATCCGCTTCCCGGCCGGGCTTGCCTGCACCTGGGAGATCCAGGAGGCGGTGGAAAAGCAGTATCGGTTGGACTGAGCCGGCGTGCTCGTCGGCGCAAGCGTCAGACGCAGGCCGCTCAACACTTTGAATAAGCGAGAAAAGAGACGCCATACGCCCACCATCTGAACCTCCTTTACCCCCACCGCCGTCAAGGTGCTGCTGTGCGGTGCGGGCGAACTCGGCAAGAAAGTCGCCATTGAGCTCAAACGCCTCGGTGTCGAGGTCATCGCCTGCGACCGCTACCAAAATGCGCCCGCCATGCAAGTCGCCGATCGCGCCTATACTTTCTCGATGCTGTATGAGGCCGAACTGCGGCGGGTGATCGAACTGGAGCGCCTGGACTATGTGGTCCCGGAGATCGAAGCGATCGCCACCGATACCCTGGTCGCGCTGGAGCCGGAGGGCTTCACCGTGATCCCCACCGCCCGCGCCGCGCGCCTCACCATGAACCGGGAGGGCATCCGCCGCTTGGTGGCGGAGGAGCTGGACATCCCCACCTCCCCCTACCTCTTTGCCGACACCCCGGAGGAATTCGGCACCGCGGTCGCCGACATCGGCCTGCCCTGCGTGATCAAGCCCATCATTAGTTCCTCGGACAAGGGCCAGAGCCTGGTCCGCTTCCCCGAGGAGATCGGCACCGCCTGGGACTATGCCCAAGGCGGCGGTCGCACCGGTGCTGGCCGAGTGCCGGTGCTGGCCGAGTGATCGTCGAGGGCCTCATCCCCTTCGACTACGAGATCACGCTGCTGACGGTGCGCCACCGCGACGGCACCAGCTTCTGTGAGCTCATCGAGCACCGCCAGGAGGACGGCGACTATCGCGAATCCTGGCAGCCCCAACCGATGACCGACACCGCCCTGGCGCGCGCCCGGGAGATTGCCGCCCAGGTGACGCAAGCCCTGGGAGGGCGCGGCATCTTTGGGGTGGAGCTGTTCGTGCGCGGTGAGGAGGTTATCTTCAGCGAGGTCTCACCGCGCCCCCATGACACCGGGATGGTCGCGCTGATCTCCCAGGACCTGCTCGAATTTGCGCTGCACGCCCGCGCCATCATGGGCCTGCCGATCCCGGCGATCCGTCAGCTCGGCCCCGCCGCCTCCGCCGTCATCCTGGTCGAGGACGAGTCCGACCGCGCGCGCTTCGGCAACCTCGCCGCCGCCCTATCTGAACCGGGAACGGATCTGCGCCTCTTCGGCAAGCTCGAGGTCCACGGGCGGCGGCGGATGGGCGGCGCCCTGGCGCGCGGTGCGGACATCGCCGACGCAAAGGCCAAGGCGCTCAGGGTCGCGGCGCAGGTGGAGGTCGGTCTGGATTGATCTCTCGTTTCGCGCGATTGCGTAGGTCGGGTTAGGCGCGCGTGGCAGAGGTCATCGAGCGTCTTGAGCCTCAGTGCCGCCATCGGTCAGCGGCCGGTGGAGAAAAGCAGCCAGGCGCTTGCGAACCAGGACGTTCCTACCAGCCCCAAAGCCAGTTGCGGAGGCAGCCATTGGCCGGGACCCAGGACCAGCACCAGGGTGCCGCAGACAGCGAGCGTGACTCCAGCCAGGGCGCGGATGGAGAGCCCCACTCGCGACTCCTCGCCCCGGTGGTTAACGTTGGTCCCCTTGGCGGCGGCGAGGGTACGGCGGGCGTCCAGGTCGGCGGCGTGCAGGATGCGGTGCACGACCAGCGGCAAGTCGGGCAACTGGTCGGCGATGGTGAGCAGGTTGCGCCGGGTGCGCTTGGCCAGGCCCTTGACGCCGATTTGGTCGCGCATCCACCGCTCCATGTAGGGCTTGGCGGTTATCCACAGGTCCAGCTCTGGGTAGAGCATCCGCCCCAGGCCCTCGATGTTGAGCAGTGTCTTCTCCAGCAGGACGAGTTGGGGCTGAACCTCCATGTCGAAGCGCCGGGCGGTCTGGAAGAGCCGCACCAGAAAGTGCCCGAATGAGATCTCCGCGAGCGGCTTCTCGAAGATCGGCTCGCAGACGGTGCGGATGGCGGATTCGAACTCGTCGATCCGGGTGCCGGGCGGGACCCAGCCGGACTCCACGTGCAGTTCAGCCACTCGGCGGTAATCGCGCTCGAAGAAGGCGAGCAGGTTCTCGGCCAGATAGCGCTGATCGTCGCTCGTGAGGGTGCCGACGATGCCGAAGTCCACGGCGATGTAGCGCCCGCTGGGCTCCACGAAGATGTTGCCCGGGTGCATGTCGGCGTGGAAGAAGTTGTCCCGGAACACCTGGGTGAAGAAAATCTCCACCCCGCGCTCGCCCAATAGTTTCATGCTCACGCCCTGGGCCTTGAGCCGAGGCACATCGGCCACCGGAGCGCCGTAGATGCGCTCCATCACTAGCACCGAGGAGCGCGTCCAGTCCCAGTAGACCTCCGGGATATAGAGCATCTCGCTGTGCAGCCAGTTGCGCCGCAGTTGCGAGCAGTTGGCTGCCTCGCGTTGCAGGTCCAGCTCGTCGAAGATGGTCTTTTCGTATTCCTGTACCACCTCCACCGGGCGCAGGCGCCGGCCGTCCGGCCAGTAGCGCTCCGCCATCCGGGCGATGGTGTAGAGGAGATCAATGTCCTGGCGGATGGTCTTCTCGATTCCCGGGCGCAGCACCTTGACCACTACTTGGGTTCTGTCCTTGAGCCGCCCAGTGTGGACCTGGGCGACCGAGGCGGAGGCGAGCGGGCGCAGGTCGAACTCGTCCAGGACTTCATCCACCGGGCAACCCCAGGCCTTCTCGATTAAGGCCTGCGCCTGGGCCCCGGGGAAGGGCGGCACCCGGTCCTGAAGCTTGGCCAGTTCGACTGCTAGGTCATCGGGGAGCAGGTCGCGGCGGGTGGAGAGGATCTGGCCGAACTTGACGAAGATCGGCCCTAAATCCTCCAGCACCAGCCGTACCCGCACCGGATAGGCGGGCAGATCACGGCGCAGCCAGTACCAGGGGGTGAGATAAAGGACCCAGCGCAGGGGGCGGAACAGGTGGGTGGCGAGAATGACCTCGTCCAGGCCGTGACGCAGCAGCACCCAGTTGATTCGAAACAGGCGCAGTGCCTGACGCGCGCCGATCATCGCAGGCTGCTGCGCTCCGCGTCCGCGCGGGCCGCGAGCCGCGCAATCCGTGTGGCCAGGCGCTCGACGTCGTCGCGCAGGCCGTCGACCTGGCTCAGGAACTCATCCACCTCGTAGCGCGTGGGCAGCAGGCGCGACTCCTCCTCCAGATACTCCTTGAGCTTGGCCCGCGCCGTCTCCCAGGTACGCCCGCCCCAGTCGCCCGCGGCGCGCAGGGCGCGCCCGATCTGGTTGGCGATGGGGTCGCCGAGCACCCGGGCGAGTTGCTCCTCCCAGTCCACGTCGAGCCCCGCCAGGGCGTCACTCAAGGCCTTGGCGACGACCGCATCGCCCTCGATCTGCACCGCGCCGGAGGACAGTTGGAACTCCTTGCGCTTGGCCGTCATCATGCGCAACAGGGCCAGCGGGGCGCCGCGGATCAGACAATCCGGGGTGGCGTCGTAGGCACCGAAGACCTGGACCCGGTCGGGCCCGGGGATCAGGGTCAGACGGGCGCCCAGGCCCTCGATCTCAATCGCGATGATGTGCCCGTAGGTGGGCGCGAAAGCGCGTGCGCCTTCCGGGTCCAGGGCGATGTACTGGTTCAAGGCCCCTTCGATCGTGACCAGCAGGCCCGCGGGAATCACAAAACCGGCCGCGGGGCGAGCCCCTTGGTCCAGTGTGTCGTCGTCGCTCATCACAGCTTGTACCCCCGATGGATGGCCACCACCCCGCCGGTCAGGTTGAAGTAAGTGCAGCGCTCGAACCCGGCCCCCTCCATCATGGTCCGCAGGCTCTCCTGATCCGGGTGCATCCGGATGGACTCGGCCAGGTAGCGGTAGCTCTCCGCGTCGTTGGTGACCAACCGGCCCAGGATGGGCAGCACGTTGAAGGAATAGAGGTCATAGACGCGGCTGAAGACCTTGCTCATGGGGTGGGAGAACTCCAGGATCAGGGCGCGCCCGCCGGGGCGCAGGACCCGATACATCTCGGCGATAGCCCACTCCTTGTGGGTCACGTTGCGCAGCCCGAAGCCGATGGTCACGCAATCAAAGTGCTCGCAGATGAAGGGCAGACGCTCGGCGTTCGCCAGGGCATAATTCAGGTTGCCCACCCGCCCCTGATCGAGCTGCCGCTCACGGCCGCGCGAGAGCATGGCCTCGTTGATGTCCGACATCACTACCTGCCCGGTGGGGCCGACGATGCCGGCGAAGCGCGCCGCCAGATCTCCGGTGCCCGAGGCTAGGTCCAGCACCCGCTGCCCGCGGCGCACCCCGGCCAACGCGATGGCGTGGCGCTTCCAGAGCCGGTGGATGCCGAGCGACATCAGGTCGTTCATGAGGTCGTAGCGCGAGGCCACGGAGTCGAAGACCTCGCGCACCCGCACCGCCTTCTCCTCGACCGGTACCTGCTGGTAGCCGAAATGGGTCGTCTCTTTTTCCGCCATGGCCTCGTTACTCTGCGCGTGTCCGGGGCCCGTCGCGGGGGCCCATCTTGGGGTGCGATTCTACATGATGGCGGGGGCGCCCCGGGGGCGCGTGACAGGGCGGCGGCGCTCGGGCCGCACCCGGCTCGGGGCCTGGGCTTGTTGTCCGCCCGGGGCAAGACTAAAGTCTCGCCCACCGCCCTCCGAGGCGTTTATCCGTGTCAGGTGCGTATACCGAGCCCTCAACAGGATAACCGGAGCCAGCGCGTGCCCATGAGACCCCCACTGTTCCAATTTGTCACCGCACTTGCCTGGCGGTCGTCGCCGGCGCCCCGGTGGCGACGGCCGGATTGGACTCGCAGTCCAGTTCAAGCCCCATCTATGGAGCCGCTATGGGAGGTGGGTCTATTCAACTTCGCCGCCGACCTGCCCCACTACCCCGGGTCCAATGAAACCCGGGTCTATGCCTTTCCCACCCCCTTCGTGACCTACCGCGGAAAATATCTGCGGGCCAGCCGCGAGGGGGTGCGGGGCATCTTCCCTCGACTTTGGCCATTTTAGGCGCCCCCGATCATCGTGCCAGCCGCAACCGGCAATCGGGGGACCAGGGTCCGCACGGCGGACCCTGGAGGACCATGGAGCCAATCCGTCTGGTCCGCTATGCGACCCTGGCGCGGCGGCCGGGGGCCTTGATCACAAATCCGCCCAAGGCCGGCCAGCCCATATTGGTTTACGCGCGCAAGACCATGTTCTGCATGGAAGTGACGACGCCGGGACTGAACAAGGTGGGCGGAATTATGATCAAGGCCGGAGAAACTCGAGTTCCTGCGCCGGCAAGAGGCGATCAGTTCCGCCCCAGCGCAGCGTTTCATGCTCATGAAGCAGATAGAAGAAGCCGCGGCCAAGGTGCGAGAACTGTCGAGACCCAGGTAGGGGTTGGGCGCGAGCGGCTGGCCAAATTCCTGCTTGTACTCGACTAGCGAACGGAAACGCAATTTGCGTAGTCTCTGGAGCGGTTTCACGAGGGCAAGAGCGCAATTGGCGCCAGTCGCGGCGCCCACGCTCCTGCGGCTTTCTTCCCCTTCATCGTTCAAAAAATCGTCCAGCAGGCGATTTTTCAAACCGGCAGAGGTGCCACTCGTGCAGCGGCTTGGCACAGGGGGGCGCGGCGGTCTCGGCGAGTGGCGCGCCGGGGCAGTCGTAGAGGGTGCGGCTGTCGGCGCTGGTGAAACCGAGCAGGGTCGGAGGGACCGGGCGGCGGGTGACGAGCCAAAAGGGGCCGGTCTGGGTCGCAGGGTCCACCCGCGGGGCGATCTGCCCCAGCAGGTACTCGGACGGGCGGGTGAGGCCGGGCCATTGGCTGATGCCGAGCCCCGCCTGGTAGAAGCGCAGCATGGCGGTGAGTTGGTACCGGTCCGCATAGACGGGGGCGTCCAGGCCCGCGATGAGCCGCGCCAGGTCGCGGAAGCCGTGGGTCTCGCGCAGGATGCGGTTCTGGCTGTAGGGGAGCGGCAAGGCGGCAGTGGCGCCGTGGTAGACATAGAGGTTCACCAGCAACAGGTTGACGGCGCCGCCGGCCAGTACCCAGCGGCGTAGGCCCCGCAGCGGTGCGGACAAGAGCGTCGGGGCAGCGAGCAGATAGACCCCCGGCCAGTTGGCCTGGACCTCGCTCCCCAAGGCGACCAGGGCGAAGAACCCGAGCGGGAACAGGGTAGCGGCCTGGAGCAGGGGGCGCGCGTGCGCGGCGAGGATGGCCCCGGTGCCAGCCGTATCGGCCTGCCGGCCAAGCCGCGTGACGGCGAGCATGATCAGCGCCGGGGCGATCAGGCCCCAGAGCCCGAGTTGGTCCGCGAGATAACGCAGCAGTCCCTCGGCACGCGCCCACCAGGACGCGGGTGCCGCGTGCTCGATGACCGCGGACGCGGCCCTGGGGCCGACGAGAGCGCCGGGGTCCAGGGCGAAGCCGTGACCGAACTGAAAGCGCAGGGTCAGCCAGTCGTGGTCAAGGTTCCACAGCAGGTTGGGGGCGAACACCAGCACCGCGAGCAGGCCTCCCAGCCAGGGCCAGGGGGTGCGCAGGGCGCGCGGGTCGCACCTCAAGATGGCCCAGAGGAAGACCGGGCCGAGCAGCACCATATTATACTTGCCGAGCAGCCCCAGGCCGGTGGCCAGTCCCGCGCTGAGCCAGCGCCACCGCTGGCCGGCCAGGGCGCGCTCCCCCTCGTGCAGGGCCAGAGCCCAGGCGAGTGCGAGCGGCGTGTCCGGGGTCGTGAGGAGACCGCCGGCCAGTCCCGCGAGGGTGCCGAAGGCAAGCACCAGGGCGAGCCCCAGGTCGTCGCGGCGGACCAGCCCGCTGTGGTAGTAGAGGCGGGCGAGCAGGACCAGGGTCAGGGTGCCGGCCAGGAGTCCACCCAGACGCGCGGCCAGGGCAGAGCCGGCGGCGAGCCGGGTGCCGATCCCAACTGCGGCCACCCCCGGCGGGTGGTCGAAATAGCCCCAGGAGAGGCTGCGCGCCCAGTCGAAGTAATAGGCTTCGTCCTGGGTCACCGGCAACAGGGCGGCGGTGCCCAGGTGCCACAGGGTCATCGCCAGAATCAGCCCGGCGACGAGCGGCCAGGGAGAAGCGGCAGAGTCCTTACCCATAGCTCCTTAATCCTCTCACAAAGACACGCAGGCACGGAGAAGAAAGACCTAATATCACTAGTACCTCGCGATGGAATAGCTCGGACCACTTCCGGCTAGGCTGCCAGCGGCTTGCCCTGGTATATCCAGCGAAAAGGCTTAGCTATCGTTTCATTGAAGTAGTCGATGAATTTTTTGATCTTATCGCATAGATTTTCGACCGAAA